>PKWD01000118.1 GCA_003131945.1 Acidimicrobiaceae bacterium | reverse complement strand
GGCCTTCTTGGCCGCCCTGGCCGTGGCGACCACCGCCTTCGTCTTTTTGACTGCTTTAGCCGACGGTGGGTCGATGGTGAACGTCGTCGTATAGGTGGGGTGGGTGCCGGCCAGAACATCGACGGTGACGATGGATTTTCCCGCCGCACACGATGCCCCCTTGAAGACGAAGGCGGCGTTCCCGTCGTTGTCGAGGGTGCTGATGGCGCTGCCGTTGGTCGGGGGGACGCCATTGACAGCCGCCCCGCCGTCGGGCTCCCAGCGCCAACCCTGGCCGCAGCGGTCTTCGAGCTGGGCTGAGTTGATCTCGACCTGCTGGCCGGCGTAGACGGGAGGAGCGGCCACGGTGAAGACGGCATAGACGTCGGAGTTGCCACTGGCGGACGTGTCTCCGCTCTCGATCTCCGTCGTGGGGGCGGCGAGGACTCCGCTTTTCTTGACCACTCCCGGGGGACTGATCGTAAGCGTGGCTGTAGCGGTGTAGTAGGGGGCGACGGTCAGATCGGCCTCGACAGTGGAGGGTCCGGGAGCGCAGTTGACGGCGTCCACGGTGACGGCTGTGTTCCCGTCGGCATCGAGGACGACGGTGATGCTGTCGGAACTGGTGCGCGGTGAGGACGTCGAACCACCCTGCAGCGTCTCGTAGGTGACGCCGCCGCTACATCTGCTCACCAATTGCGACGAACTGATTAGGATCGGATCGTTGGCCAGACCCGGATTCGTATGGATCTGCAGGACCGTATGGACTTCGGCCCCCACCGTGGTGACGATGCCGGCGGTGGTGTCTGGACTGCCCCACGCCGCGAGCGCGCCAAGTACCACGCCCAGGAATATCCCGGGCGCGATGGCCAGAGCCACCAAGGCTTTCCGGCGCAAACGCTTCACAACCCCCCCACCNNCACGGAGAAACCAAGCTGGACGCGCCAAAAACCTCGCTACCTTCCCCAGATCAGAGGTATCGGGACAATCGTCTTTCACTCCGATCAACTGTTCTCCACGGGAGCGTCAACATACGGACAACCTCCCTGCTCCGAGCAGTTGACATCGGCCTCACCGCACAAAGCGCGCACGCATGCAGGTGCTGTGCTTGCACGCGCTGGTGCGGAGCTCCATAGACGAGGACTTCGGCGCCGCTGTGTCGCGTCTTCTGATGACCGGTCGTCACCGGTCCGTGGGATCGCCCCTAGCTGATGGTTTCGACCCTCACGGTCCAGGTGCAGGTACTAGCCACGTTGAGGCTGAAGGTACCGGTGTCGTAGTTCTTGACGATGCCGGCGGTTCCGCCCCCGGATTGCTGAGGAACACCGGCGTCGGTGGTGTTTGAGGTCGAACCGTGGCCCACGACCGTGACAGCAAAGGATCCCTTTTTCGTCGCTGTCTTGCTGCAGTCGTAGACCCAGTCGATGTCCCATTCCTTGGCGTTGGCCTTCACGGTGAATGGCGACAGTGATGTGGGCCCGGTGCCGTGTTGCACCAGCGAGACCAGGAACGGAATGGTGGTCGGCGTCACCAAAGGCTTCGTTGTGGAAGAGCTCTTGGGGGCGGTCGTCGAGGAGCTCGCTGACGGATCGCTCGTCGTCGACTTGCCTGTCGCGCTCTTTGTGCCGCCGCACGCGGCCAGCACCAGTCCGGCAGCCAGAACAGCCAGAATCAGGGTGCTGGACGTACGAAGATGCCTGCTGCGATCGTGACTATGCCTCACGTGTCCGTTCCCCTCGCGCATGTGCGGACGGTTGCCGTCCGCTCCCCAGGTAAAGAGAACATTGTAAAGCGCAGAACCCCCGTGATTGGCCCAACGGAAGCCCATATCGGCGACAACTCTCACGCATCGCCAGACCGGAATTCCGATCGCGTCCCGGCCGGATCGGTCAATGGGGACGGAGGTTCGGAGGAAGTAGCGCGAGCAGTTCGGTCAGGATCTGATCGGCCTCATGGGGTACTTCGACGTGGAGAAACATGTCGATCCCCTCCAATTCGATCGAGAACTGGAAGAAGGGGCAACAGGCCTTCTCGCGTTGGGCCAGGTCGGCGATCGTGAGCAACGCCTCACTTCCTCGATGCAGGGTCAAGGTCGCGTGGTTCCCGTCGAAGTCGACCTTCTCCACCAGCGTCGAGAAGGCAGCACTCCATTCCGCCAGTCGGTCCACCACCGCCTCGGCGGTGAGGGTGCAGGCGATCGGGACGTTGGTCACCACACCATTCTCCCACTTGACGTCCATCGGGAAGTGGCGGGGCCGTACGTCATGCCGGGGTGCGTGGCTCCGTCCGCACCAGGTACCAACGTCGGAGGGCAACGAACGTCCAGACCCCTTCGACGACCCCGAATGGCCAGGCACCAGACAGGAACCCGTAGCTGCTCGAGAGGGCGCAGCCGGCAGCGAAGGCCAGGACGAAGCGGGCACCCCTCTTCTCGAAGAGATACATGAGCATCATGAAGCTGAGAGCCAGGACCCCGTAGACCGTGATCATCGACCCAGTCTGGTCGCTCCCGGGACGCCTCCGCCGACCGGGCCACCGCTCCCTGACACGCCGGGAAAAGGGCGCACTTGCCGGCTGAGCAGCCTTGCGAACCCAGGCCAGATTTCCATCATCTTCGCTATGCCGATGGAGCTTCTCGGATGGCCGAGTTGGCCAAGGCAACTAGTGACCTGAGTCAGAGAACCGGTCGCAGTATCCAGCCAGCGTGTCGAGGGTCTCGTCGGGATCTTGTGCCAAAACGAATGGCTTGGGATCCTTGTTCCAGATGTCGACCCACTGGGTGATGGCGGCCTCGAGTTCCTTGGTGGAACGGTGAGTGCTGCGCCGCAGCCATTTGTTGGTCAGTTCGACGAACCAACGCTCCACCAGGTTCATCCACGAACTGTAAGTGGGGATGAAATGGAGATGGAACGGCGGTGATCCCCACTCCCTTCACCAATGACGACCGGCAAGCGAGCTACTTCTGGGAGCTCTCCATGCGCCAGGTGGAGGTCTCTCGCACCCTCGTCTTCGACGACCCACGACGAGCCCGGAGCTTCTTCGAGGCGCTCGTCACCGACAACGTGGGCATCGGACGTCCCGAACAGGTGGCCATGGTGTTCGCTCGCCCGCTTCGGCGTCCGACCAACCACCCCTACCGGGAGCGGGTGTTCTCCCCGGGCACCGAGGTGAAGATGGACTTCTCCTACAAGCACAGCCGGGTCAAGCAGTATCTGAAGGAAGGGAGGGCCTTGCGTATCGAGACCGTCATCAACAAGCCCGCTGACATCGGGATCCTGGCCCGGCTCGAGCACCTGCCCGAGCTCGTGGACAAGGCCCGCCAGGTCAACGACCGTCTGCTTATGATTGAACGTGCCGGCCAGGGCTGTGCCATCGGCTCTGCGCTCTTTGAGCGCATCCACCAGCCCTACATAAGGGAGGGCCAACGAACCGGAGAGCCCTGCGCTTCGGGGATCAACGCGCCATGGCCCTGGCCGGCTCGCTCTGCCTGGTCGTCCACGCCGTCACCGGCTTCACCAACAAGAGCCTTGTGCGACACGAGGTCGCACGTTGCGAGAGGACTCGCAGAAGGGAGGGTCGACTTGTGACGTCGACTGCGTAGTCCCAGGCCAGTGCTCAAGGCCTGTCCCCACCCGGACGTGCCTCGCCGGTAACGGCGGGGTGCGAAGCTCCGGGAAGAAGCCCAAGGGTTCCCGTTCCATCCGGGAGCCACAGGCAAGGGGAAGACCGGACGGGTGAATGCAGTGAACCCTCAGTGATGCCTCGTGAGGTTGAGCTTCGGATGATGGATAGCTGACCGAGGTACAGGGACGTTGCCGTTGTAATGCGGCAGGCGGCGGCCGAAGAAAGGCTGTCGGCCGTGTGAGCACCGCCGTCCCCGGGGTCGAGAGGGCACCCTACCCGGTCGCAACTCGAACGTGTGGAACGTGGAATCCCGACGGGGTCCGGTTCTGGTAACAGGAACCGGTGAGCCGACCGCAAGGAAGGCCAATCCCCCAGCGGGGAGAGGATGACCCGAGAAGCGAACGCCGGCGGCCGAAAGGCGACAGGAAACCGGGACATAGTGGCTGGCCCCTCCGGCTGGCCGTTCTTGGATAACTGGCCGGATACCGGGCCTGGTGCCCGGGCGCGAAAGCGCGCTGACTTCCTTCAGGTGCTTCCCACGAGAGAACTGGGCAAATCGGCATATGAGGCA
>PKWD01000201.1 GCA_003131945.1 Acidimicrobiaceae bacterium | reverse complement strand
CGGTGACCTCCACCAAGGGCGTCACCGGTCACGCCCTCGGCGGCGCCGGGGGCATCGAGGCCGTGGCCACCACCCTGGCCATCCACAAGCGCCTCATCCCCCCGACGGCCGGCTACGGCGAACCGGATCCCGAGATCGCCCTCGACATCGTCCACGGCCAGGCCCGGGCCTGGGAACCGGCCCCCTCGCTGTCGAACTCCTTCGGGTTCGGCGGCCACAACGNNCTGGTCATCGGCCCCGTCGAGGAGTGAGCGGCGACCCACCGCCGGACCCGGCTCCCGTCGACGGGGCCCCGCCCGAGCCGCACCCCGGGCCGTCCGAGCCGCACCAGGGGCCGGAGGAGCCGCACCCGGCCCCGTCGGATCTGAGCATCGGCGCCTTCTCGTCGCACCCGCCCTGGCTCGTCGACCCCGACGACCTGTCCTGGAACACCGGCATCGACGGGCTGCGGGCCACCGTCGGAGCCGAGGCCCCCACCCTCACCCGGCGCCGGCGCTACCCCCCGGGCCTGCGGGTGGTGCGCGTCGCCATCGTTCTCGGAACCGCCGTCGGCGGCTGGGCCCTGACCGAACGCCGCCGGACCCGTGAGGCGTCGCGGGCCGGACTGTCGCGCCGATTGCGACGGGCCTTCGAGCGGCTCGGGCCCTCCTACATCAAGCTGGGCCAGATCATCTCGTCGGGCGAGGGCCTGTTCCCCGAGGAGCTCGTGGGCGAGTTCCGACTGCTCCGAGACCGGGTCCCGGCCGAATCCTTCGCCGTGGTCCGCCGGATCATCGAAGAGGACTTCGGGTCCCCCCTCGAGACGCTCTTCGCCACCGTCGATCCCGTGCCCCTGGCGGCCGCTTCCATCGCCCAGGTCCACGCGGCGCGCCTGCGCAGCGGGGAGAGCGTCGTGATCAAGGTCCAGCGCCCCACCGTGGCCCAGGTGGTCCGGACCGATCTGGCCGCCATGAGCTGGCTGGCCCCGCTGCTCGTGGGCCGGATCCCGGTGGCCGCTCTGGCCAACCCGCCGGCTCTCGTCGAGCTCTTCGGCGAGACCATCGTGGAGGAGCTCGATTTCCGCCTGGAAGCCCAGAACATGCTCGACGTGGCCCGGGTGCTGGCCGAGGCCGGCCAGGAGGCTCTGGTGGTGCCCCGTCCCCACCCGCGCCTCGTGACCCGGCGGGTCCTCGTGATGGAACGCCTCTCCGGGTTCCACTGGGGCGACGCCGAGTCGATGCGCGCCGCGGGCATCGACACCGAGGCCGTCCTGCGGGCCGCGCTGATCGCTTTTCTCGAGGGGGCCCTTCTCCACGGCGTCTTCCACGGCGATCTCCACGGCGGGAACCTCTTCGTCCAGAGCGACGGACGCGTGGCCCTGCTCGACTTCGGCATCACCGGCCGCCTGACCGAGGTTCAGCGCGTGGCCCTGCTGCGCCTGGTGATGACGGCGTCGGCCAACGACGTCGCCGGGCAGATCACGGCGCTGCGCGATCTGGGCGCCCTGCCGGCCGACATCGACGTGGCCGCCGTCATCACCGACCTCGGCCTCGACCGCCCCCCGATCGACCCCACCGCCCTCACGGCCGAAGAGCTCACAGCCGAGCTCCGGGCCATCACCACCGCTCTCCTCGGCTACGGGGCCCGCATGCCCAAGGAGCTCATGCTCTTCGTGAAGGACATGGTCTTCCTCGACGGGGCCATGGCCCAGATGGCCCCCACCGTCGACGTCCTGGCCGAGATCGTGGCCGTCGTCATGTACTTCCACGTGAAGCACGGTGAGCGCATCGCCCGCGAGATGGGCCTGGCCGACGGCGCCGTCCCGGCCATCGACATCGAGGGCATCCGGGCTTCGTTCGGCATCACCGAACATGTCGACTCCCTGACCTACAGCGAGCTCCTCGAGCGTCGCGAGCTGATCCGCAAGCGCATGGAGCAACGCCAAAGAGGCCGGCGCCGTTCACTATTCCGACGCCGCCGGTAGAGAGGGCCGGCGGCGTCTCGGCCAGAGTCAGGTCGGGTCGCGCCCACCGTTCATCGGATTGTCGGCGACGGACACGCCGATCCGATTGAGTTCGGTTGGCCGCCTGCTTCCTGAGGACGGTCCCTCGCTGATGCAAAGCCGGCGACCCCTCCTCAGACGGTCGACGCGCGGTTGTGATCATATGGCATGCTCCTGCTCACTGTGCCGAAAGCCACTGTGCCGAGAACTGCCGCTCAGCACCAGAACGTGGCCGAGCGGGCACTCGAGCGCCTTCAGCGCAGAACGTGGCCCCTCCTCTTCACGGCGGTGTTCTTCTGCTTGGGGATGCTCTACTTTTTTCGGTGGGGCCCCGTTGTCCAGCACGTTCCCTCTCTGTGGGAGTCACCCAACGATCTGTGGGGCAGCTACGCCGCGGCCAGCGCGTACAGTCACGGGCACTTTAATTCGGTGTACTCGATCAAGACAGGCTTCCTCGCGCTTCCGGGCCTTCTGATCCTCTTGGCGCCGATTGCGCTGCTCGGCGGGTACCTGCATACCACCCTGATCGAGATCGGCACGAGGCACCACTACATCGCCCATCCCCAGACCTTCGTCGCCGCCGGCGTCGTTACGCGGCAATATAAGGTCCTCCAGTCGGGGAAGAACCTGTACGTTCTCCACTCTCAGGTCTTCCAGTGGCTCGGACCCTACGAGATTCTGCTCGCGTGCGTGGCTCTCTTCGCGTGCGACGCACTGGCAGAACGCCTCGAGGTCGCCTTCCGACGCCGGGCTGTGCTCGGTCTCGCCGAAGCTGTCGTCTTGTGGAACGTCGCCGTGACCTGGGGTCATCCCGAGGACGCCTTGGCGGTGGCGCTCGCCGTTTATGCTCTCATTTTCGCCATCGATGGCCGCTTCACCGGTGTCGGGTGGCTCTTCGGTGCGGCCCTGGCCGTCCAGCCCCTAGTGATCGTGATCTTCCCCATCCTCCTGGCCAAGGCCGGGAAGAAGCGAGCGTTTGGCTTGGTGCTCCGGGGACTCGTGCCTGCCGCCGTTGTCACCCTCCCCCCTTTAGCGTTGGCGTTCCACACCACGATCCATGCCCTGACCCAACAACCGACGTTTCCGCACATCGACCACGCCACCCCGTGGACCACATTGGCACCGAAACTGGGCGGAACGGGCACCAACTTCGCCGTCGGGGGGGGACCGACCAGAGTCGTGTCGCTTCTTTTGGCGGGCGCCCTAGGTTGGTGGGCACTGCGCTGGCGCAGCAGACCGGAGATGCTCATGTGGGCGGCGGCTCTTGCCCTTGCCCTGCGCTGCTACACCGAGTCGGTGATGACCGCCTACTACATCTGGCCCGCTCTAGCCGTGGCTCTGGTGGTGGCGGCCCGGGGTAGTCAGCGACGATTCGCCGTCGTCGTCGTCCTCGCCGTCGTGACCACTGTCGTCGCCCAGTGGAGACTGGGGGAGCTTCCGTGGTGGGCCATCGATGTAGCCGGCATGTCCGCCGTGCTGATCGTCGCGGCGCGACCCGACGGACTCAGTCCCGACGCTCCACAGGTCGAGGCGGCCCGATTCCGCGGGTCCGGGCCTCAACGGCCCACCCGCTCCGCGGCGTCAAAGACACAGAGGAACCGGAAGAAGAAAAAGAAGGCGGCGGCACGCGCCCGTCGCTAGCGCCTGCTTCATACTGGACCGGTGAATGATCAGTTCACGCCGGTGAATGATCAGTTCAGGCCGGGCGCTCGAAGTGGGTAACGCAGCCTCAGTCGACGGAGCGCCGACGAACTTGGCTTGTCGAGTACCTACGCCGGCGTTGCCGGGGCTCGTGCCAAAAAGAGATTGTCAGCTAGCGCACTGCTCAGACACGTCTCCTCCGCACCATCGTAACCCTGGAGATGGAGGGAGCTATGCCAGAGCGAGGCGGGAAGATCCCCATAACGGCGCGTCCGACATGACAGATCGTTGTCACGTCCACCGCGTTCGTGATGATCACCTTCAAGATGGCGTCCCCGAACACGTTGAGCGGCGAGGCCAGTGGCACCGGACCGACGCCCGGGATCTCGCAGTTCTCTCCGGCGTCGAGGTTTCCCCGACGCAGCGCGGCCAGATCGACCCGCAGGTGCATGACCGTCGCCGGCCGACCGGGATCGCTGCGGCCGGCTGTGAGCCAGCGCGTGCTGACGGCCGAGTCGGATGCGTGTGTGCCGGTGATGCCCGTGCCGGTGACGAGAGCCACCAGCGCGTCGGCGTCGTACGCCGCCGTCGGCTCCCGGTGCCCTGCCTGGCGGGCTTCGTTGAAGATGGCGTTGCTCTGCGTCCGGACGGCGCTCGCCAATCGGGCGAAGTCGTCGGGGGTGAGCCTGGCGTCGACCCGACCGACACCGTCCTGGTCCGTCCACATGTGCAGGGACCGGTTCTTGCGGATCTGCTCGTAGCGGGCCCGGGCCTCCGTCTCCGACATCGACCGCGCTTTGACTCTCCGGCACTCGTCTTTCAGTCCTCTGAGACTGTGACGGCGGGCCGCCTCGAGCAGTTCTCTTTCGGCCTGTGGGTTGGCGGCCGCCGTAGCCGCGATCTCCTGCAGCTGCGAGGCCGACAGCTCGCCTCGGCGCAGGGCCTCGGTCGTTTCGGGAAGCCCCTCGATGCGCTCGGAGTTCTCAAGCATCGACTGGGCCTGGCCCACACCCGAGCCCGTCTTCTGGGCCATCCAGGAAGCGGGGCTCCGGTGTCCTTCTCTCCGCCACTCACCGGCCTGGGCGGCCCGGGCCGCCACCAGGGTCTTGGCCGCCATGACCGTCCG
>PKWD01000185.1 GCA_003131945.1 Acidimicrobiaceae bacterium | reverse complement strand
CCCGACGGCGGCCGAGCTTGTAGGCGACACGGCCACCGAGCATCAAGAAACCACCGAAGACGAGGGTGTAGGCGTTCAGCACCCAGAGGAGGTTCTGCTCCGAGAAGTGCAGGGCCCGCTGAATCGAAGGGAGGGCTACATTCACGATCGAGACATCGAGTACGACCATGAACTGGGCCGCGCCGAGAACCACCAGGGCCAGCCATTTTCTTTGTCCTGCTTTGAGCATTCCCTCCACCTCCAAAGGCTCCAGAACTCCTTGCGCCAACCCGGTGCGGATCGGGGCTAAGCCGTGCAGTGCGTGCTCTCTTCATCGTCTGTCGTCGGCGCACCCCCGTGGCATCTAGGAAACCTTCAGTTCGCGGTGGCGTCCCGAGTCGGTGCGCCCTGACCGACACCGCCGGCCGCGTGGGCGCGGGAATCGCAACTTCTTCTGAGGGGAACAAAGGCGGAGATGAGGGCGATCGCCGTGCTGTTCATCGGCTGGCTCACGGGTCAACCTGAGAGCCGTAGCCCAGGTCGTGGCGGATCGATTGCATGATGTCCCAGGTGCCGGTGATGTAGCCAGGCACGGTGCGGGTGACGGTCGTCATGGGTGCTCCTGGGATTTAGTTAAAGCTTGATCTTTAAATCGTTAAGTACCGTATCCCCGGAATCGCTTCGTTGTCAAGGGAATACTTCATGACTTAAGCTTTAAGGAATGGAGACGCCTGAGCCCCGCTGGCTGGACGAGGAGGAGGCGCTGGCCTGGCTGGCCCTGGTTGGGGTGCTGTTCAGCCTCCCGGGCGCCCTCGACACCCAGCTCCGCTGCGACGCCGGGCTGACCCTTTACGAGTACCTAGTGCTGTCGTCGCTCTCCTACGTTCCGGATTGGTCCCGTCGGATGAGCGAGCTGGCCGAGGTCACCAGCGGGTCCCTGCCCCGCCTGTCCCAAGTGGTGACCAAGCTGGAGGACCGCGGTTGGGTGCGACGCCGGCCCGATCCCAAAGACGGGCGCGCCACCCTGGCCGTACTGACCAAGGCCGGGTTCAGGAAGATGGAGAAGAGCGCCCCGGCCCACGTGGAGACGGTGAGGCGCATGGTCTTCGACCCGCTAACCCAAGCGCAGGTGCGCCAACTCTTCGACATCCACCGGCGGATCAAGAGTGCCATCGACCCGAACGACGGCTCGCTCACGACTCGGGCAATCGAGGACCACCAGGCCTATGCCCGGAGACGAAACCGCTGAGCACGAGCACGCATCCCTGCCGGTTACATCGGGGCCTCGAAGGCACTCGAATGAGGGACGGCCCGTCCGATATCGCTCAGGTTCCGTCATTTGCATAACACTCAAGGCCCGAACGAATCCAGCGTACGTTCCCGGAATGGTTTGAGAGTCGACACTTATGTGTCCGAGCGATCGGACATCATTTTCACGGTTCCACTAGGGCAAACGTTGCGATAGGGACCACCAGTGGAGCTGACCGGACTCGAACCGGCGACCTGCTGGTTGCAAACCAGCTGCTCTACCAACTGAGCTACAGCCCCGTGCCGGGCAAGGTTAGATGAGGTCGGTGGGTGGCCCGGGCCCGGTCCCCGGTGCGTTCGAAGGGGGGTGGCGCGCTGACTATCTTGGGACGCGATGTCCTTACCCGTGGCCGATGCTCAGCCGTCCCGCAAAATTGCCTTCGACGGGTGCTTCAATTTCCGTGATCTGGGCGGGTACCGGACCGCCGATGGACGACGCACGCGTTGGCGGCGCCTCTTCCGGGCCGACGGGCTCAGCCGGCTCACCGAGAACGACCTGGCCGCCCTCGGCTCACTGGGCATCGTCACCGTCATCGACCTGCGCACGGACCTCGAGGCCGACACCCAGGGCCGCTTCCCCGAGGACCTCGACGGCGTGACCTATCACCACCTTCCGCTCACCGACACGCTGCCGGGGGAGGAGGAGACGCCGGACTGGGACCGCGCCGCCTTCGTCTCGGACCGGTACCTGGCCATGCTGTCGGAGGGCACCGAGACNNTTCTGGCCGATCCCGGCCGTCAGCCGGCCGTGTTCCACTGCAGCGTGGGCAAGGACCGTACCGGCGTCCTGTCCGCCCTCGTACTCGGATTTCTCGGAGTCCCCGACGAGATCATCGTGGATGACTACGCCCTCAGCTATGAGGCCATGCTCCGGATACTCGAGAACCTGAAGGAGCGCTACCCGGACTCCTCCGAGATCGTTGAGCGCTACCGACCGGTGATCCTTTCGGCCGAGCCGGCATCCATGGCCGGCTTCGTGTCCGGTGTGCACCAGATCTACGGCTCCTTCGAGGCGCTGGCCGACGTCCTCGGTGTCACCGCCGAGGTCGACGCTCTGCGGGCCGAGTTCCTGGAGACGTTCTGAGTCTCGAGGAGACCCGAGCCGCGCCGATGCTCAGCGGGTGATCTCGTCGATGCGGGCCATGACGCCGGCGTCGAGCAGGGGAGCGATGTCCAGGGCCTTCATGTTCTCCACCACCTGCTCGGGTCGGCTGGCTCCGGTGATCACGGTGGAGACACGAGGGTTCTTCGTGCACCAGGCGATGGCCAGTTGGGCCAGGGTGCAACCGAGGTCGTCGGCCACCTTCTTCAGGTTCCTGACCTTGTCATTGCGGTCGGGATCGGTGAGCGTTCCCTGCAGCCACTCGTAGCCGGGCAGCGCACCGCGGCTCCCCTCGGGTACCCCGTCGAGGTACTTCCCGCTCAACAGTCCCGAGGCCAGCGGGCTCCATGTCGTGAGGCCGAGTCCGATGTCGCGGTAGAGGCGGTCGTATTCGAACTCGACCCGCCCCCGCCACAGGATGTTGTATTGCGGCTGTTCCATCACCGGCTTGTGCAGGTGGTGGCGTTCGGCGATGTCCCAGGCGGCCCTGATCTCGTCGGCCGTCCATTCCGATGTTCCCCAGTAGAGCGCCTTCCCGGCGCTGATGATGTCCGACATGGCCCATACCGTCTCCTCGATGGGTGTGGTCGGGTCGGCCCGGTGGCAGAACAGCAGGTCGACGAAATCGAGACCGAAGCGCTCGAGGGATCCGTCGATGGCCTGCATGAGGTACTTCCGGTTGAGCGTGTTCTTCATGTTCGGCTCGTTGTGGATGCCCCAGAAGAGCTTGGTCGACACCACGTAGCTGTGACGGGCCCATCCGTTGCGGGCGATGGCCTTGCCCATGATTCTCTCGGACTTGCCGGCCTCGTAGCCCTCGGCGTTGTCGTAGAAGTTGACCCCGGCGTCGTGGGCGGCGGCCAGGCATTCGGCGCCGAGTCCTTCGTCGAGTTGCGGACCGAAAGTGACCCACGAGCCGAACGACAGGACGCTCACCTGCAGTCCTGAACGGCCCAATCGGCGGTATTGCATGTCCATGGTGTGGCTCCTCTACGGCTCGGTCCGGTAGATGTCCCGACTCTACGGGGGATGAGCAACGGCCGCCGTCAGGGACGCCCGGCGCCCACCAGGCCGCTGTTCCAGATGGGCTGGATCCGCACCAGCTCGCCCGTCTCCGGAGCATGGATGACATCGCCGCCACCCACGTAGATGCCGACATGGGAGATACCACCGCGGCCCGAGCCCCAGAACACGAGGTCTCCCGGTTCGAGAGCCGACAACGACACGTGCTCGATGGCGTCGTACTGCTCCTGTGCCGTGCGGGGGATGCCCACTCCGGCCCGGCCCCAGGCCCATTGCGTCAGTCCCGAGCAGTCGAAGCCGACACCGGGCGATTCCCCGCCCCAGTGGTAGGGGACACCGAGCTGGCTCCGGGCGGCGGCCACGGCGGCGGACGCACCTCCCGACGGCGGAAGGACAGGGAGGGCCGATGGGGGAAGGGCCGTCGGCGCCGCCGGCGCGTTCGGGGCCTTGGGCGCATGCACCGGCGCCGTGCTGGCGGCCACGCGTTTCTGGAAGGCGGCGAACTGCTGGGCCTGCGCCGCCGCCTGTTGCTGCGCCACCAGGGTGGCGATCTGGCCCTTCACCTCGGCGAGCGTCGCCTCCTGGGCGCCGACCGTCGCTTCCGCCTCCTGGCGGCTGGCAATCACCTGGTCGAGCGCCGCCGTCGCCTGGGACTGCGTCGACTGCAACCGGCTCTGTTCGGCCGACAAGCGGCTCTGGGCCAGGTTCAGCCGGTCAACGGCGTCCGTGATGTTCGACGTGGCCACCGACCGGTACTCGTTGGTGACGACCGCCTTTTCTCCGGTACCGCCGAACATCGACTGCAGCCCACCGCTGTCGCTGTCCGACATGTAGGCGTCAAGGGCGTCGCGCTGGAGGTTCTTGCGGTCGATGACGACCTTCTGCTTGTCGAGCCCGATGGCCGTGCGCGTCCTCGCCAGCGAGGCGTTCAGTTGTTGCACCGTCTGCTGTGCCGCGTCATAGGCCTGCGAGAGCGCGTCGACCTTTTGCGAGTCGGCCTGCAGCTGGGCGTTGATGGCCGAAGCCTGCGCCTGTGCGCTGGCCAAGGAGGCGGCAGCGGCGGGGCGCGCCGAAGAGAGAGTTGTGCAAAAAAGAACTGTGACGACGACCCCGGTGAGCACGATCGCCATGGAGGCCGACCTCGTACGCTTACCTGACGGTGCCGTCGAGTAATGCCCGACGTCGGTCACAATAGGGGAATTGCTTAGCAAATTCTGAGCTGGTCGGGCAAAACGGTGCCTTCTGGGAAGCGAGGCGTCTCGGCGTAGACCCTGCTCAGGCCCACACTTCTCCACTATTGCCATCGAGGGCCCGACCGGTGACTCCCGGTGCCACCACCNNGGCCTTGTCCAGGCGGGGAGCCGCCCGCATCGCCGCTGGTCAGAGCGCTGCCCAGGAACGGTCCCCCGGCCGGTGGGCGCCCGGAAATTGATCTTGGCCCCCTTGTCACCGGGTCCCGGTCGGGTGATGCTTAGGTCAGCCGCCTCACCTGGGAGAAGGGCATCCATGACCACCGATCCGGTACCGGAATTCGGCGACGAGTTCCTGACCCACACCCGGCTCATCGAGTTGGCCCATGAGCTTCCACCGATCGCCAACAAGGGCGACCACTCGCGGCTGAGCGACGCCGCCTCCACCCTGCTCGAGGCCTTCGTCCGCCACGCCGAGGACGAGCACTTCCTCGTCCTGCGGCTTCCGCCCTTCACAGCCCGGCTGGTGGAGAACGGCCAGCAGCGGGTGGTGGACCGGCTCGTCTCCCTCGTCCTCGAGGCCGACCTGGCCGAGCTGCTGCCCCAGCGCGCCGGCCGCAACCTGCCCTGCTCCTGGGGTNNCCGAGCAGCCCTGTCGCTGCTCGGAACTGGCCGAGGAAGTGGCCTCGCTCATCGAGATGCAGATCGTCTCCGAGGAGTGGGACCAGTCTGGGGGCTGACAGTTCCTTTCCGGCGTAACGGCCGCCCCTTTCCGGTGTATCAGACCGGGGTGGTCGACACGAGCGTGAAGGTTCCTGCTTCCGACGGCCCGTGTCGTCTCGCTGAACGAACTCGTCGTTGTCGTCTTCTGACCGATGAGCGCCAGGTTGGTGCCGAAGGCGGTGATGCGGGTGGCCCCATCGGCGGAGGTGACCGTCCCCGTGCCGTGGGCGCCGCCACTCTGGGTGTAGGTGCCCGGCCTCGATGGGTTCACGCAGAAGAACCCGGTGAAGCTCCCGGCGCGGGAGGTGGCGGACAGGACGAGGTGGGTGCAGCCCGCCGCACAGGGCGTGGCCACTGTCATCGGTTCGCCGGGCGCGTTGTTGTCCGAGACGGAGCCGTTGTGGGAGTCACCGGAGTAGGAGGCGTCCCACTGGTAGGTACCGGGGAAGCCGGACCGGCGGTGACGGCCATCGTCGACGACGACGGCAATGCCATCTTCACTTTCCTCGGTGCCTCGTGCGGGGCCGGGTCGTCGCAGGTGATCGCCGATGTGCTGGCCGCCGACCACCCGACCAACACCACGACCTTCACCGTCAACCCGCCGCAGCCGACGCTCGGGTCGGCCGTCCCCTGCTGAGCTCTGGTCGGGCTGCCGGGATTTGAACCCGGGACCTCCACGTCCCGAACGTGGCGCGCTAACCAAGCTGCGCTACAGCCCGTCTGAACCATTCGATGCTACTGCCAAACCCGATGTTCGAAGCCCTGGTGGCGGGAGCAGATGTCGCTCCCCGAGACCTTTGTGGTGGTCGGGGATGTCTCAGGATTCCGACGTCGGGCTCCGGGCCGGGGCGGCGTCGGTGGCCTGCACGACCACCTTGGCCACCCGTCGCTTGTCCATCTCGGCCACCCGCAGCTCCCATCCCTCGAAGGGGACCCGCTCGCCTTCCTCGGGGATGTGGCCGAAGACGTCGAAGAGGTAGCCCCCGAGGGTCACGTACTCGCCCTCGGGGAGATGGATGCCGAGTTGCTCCCGGACGTCGTCGATGCTGGCGCTGCCGTCGACCAGCCACCGGGTCCGGTCGACCCGGATGATGTCGGGTTCGCCGCCCCGGTCGAACTCGTCGCGCAGGTCGCCCACGAGGGCCGAGAGGAGATCCTTCACGGTGAGCACGCCCGCCACCCCGCCGTACTCGTCGACCACCACGGCGAAGGCCCGTCGGTCCCGGCGCATGTCCGAGAGCACGTCGAGCACGAGCCGGGACTCGGGCACCAGATAGGCCTGGCGCAGACGGCGGGAGATGTCGAGCGGTGAGGGCTTGTCGGGTCCGCCCTCGCCGCCGTTGCGGCTGTCGATCTCCCAGCCGGTCTGGAACAGGTCGTTCACGAAGAGGACGCCGACGAGGTGGTCGAGGTCGTCGTCGTAGACGGGGAAGCAGCTGTGCCCCGATGTCCGCACGGCCCGGGCCACGTCGGCGCCGTGGACGGGGATGGACAGACCGACCACGTCGACCCTTGGGGTCATGACCTCGCGCACCGATGTGTCGCGCAGGTCCTCCAGGGCCGAGAGGATGAGCCGCTCCTGATCCTCCTCCGAGTCCAGGTCACCGCGCGCGGCGGGATGTGGAGGTCGGCCCTCGGACGATTTGTGTCGGCGACGCAACACTGCAGGACGGCGACGGCTCAGGCGCCGGTGGTGGTGGTGGAGGCAACCGCCAACGGCTCCTCCGGCCCGGCCACCTGCAGGGGGACGGGTAGGAACGACTCGTCGTGGTAGGTGCCGCCGCCCAGCAGTGTCCGGGCCGCCCGCCTGATCCGCATGGGGTCGAGGGGTTTCACCACCCAGCCTTCGGCTCCCGAGCGTTTGGCCAGAAAGACATCGGCCCGGCGGTCGAGCAGCATGAGCACCGGCACATGGGGCAGGTTCCCGTAGGACTCCTCGAGCCGCAGCTCGAGACAGACGGCCATGGCCCCCATGTTCCCCATCTGCAGGTCGACCACGACGAGGTCGATGCCCCCTTCGCGCACCGCGGTGATGACGGCGGGCCCCGAGGATGCCTCGTGCACTTCGATGTCTGGGCCCTCGGTTACCGACCTGATC
>PKWD01000361.1 GCA_003131945.1 Acidimicrobiaceae bacterium | reverse complement strand
ACGTCCACCGGGCCGGCAGACCCGGCCGGTGAGGTGGCCGTGATGGAGGAGTCCGAGTTCACCACGAAGCTGGTTGCCGGCGTGGAGCCGAAGTTGACAGCTGTGGCCCCGGTGAAGTTGGTGCCGGCGATCGTCACGCTGGTGCCCCCGGCGGTCGACCCAGAGCTGGGACCGACGCTTGTGACCGTTGGCAGAGCCACGTAGCTGAACTGATCAGCGGAGCTGGTGGCGCTGGTGCCGGCCGGAGCGGTCACCGTCACGTCCACGGGTCCAGCAGACCCGGCCGGTGAGGTGGCCGTGATGGAGGAGTCCGAGTTCACAATGAAGCTGGTGGCTGGCGTGGAGCCGAAGTTAACAGCTGTGGCCCCGGTGAAGCTGGTGCCCGAGATGGCGACGCTGGTGCCCCCGGCGGTGGTACCAGCGTTGGGGCTGATACTAATTACCGTCGGTGGAGACACGGAGTTGAAGACCGCATCTGACAGTTGCAGGACATTGTGCGAGGTCACAGCAAGACCGGCGAGCGCAGCACCACCGAGGTTCGACAGGGAGGTAGTCGAATTTGGCACCAGGGTCCACTGAACGCCGTCGGGGGATGTGGCGGCCGTGAAAGTCGAGCCGCTCCTCGACACCTGGAGGTAAACCGGCGCCGCTCCGGTGAGCGCTGCTGCCTGGGAGGCGCCGGCCCCCTGAGCTGCGCGGTACTGCACGACGATCCCGTTGCCTGGTGTCTGGTAGACCGCGTAGTAGGGCGAGCCGGGGTCGGTACTGGCCCGGATCATGACGCCCGCCTTGGCCCATGGGTCGGTCGGGGTCTGCGAGCTCACCTGGGCGCTGACGCTGCCATCAGCGCTTAGCGACCGGGAGACGAAGTGGAAGGAGTCCGCTGTTCCCCAGATGTCGCCACCACCACCTTGCACGGTCCAGGTGCCGTTCGCCAGGTTCTGGCCTCCTGACGGCGTGGCCGCGCCGATGTCGGCGCACTGCCACGATGCTGGGCAGAGGCCCGGTGGCGGAGGCGCGCCTGGCGCGGTGGCGACAGTGTCCAGCGTCACGGCTGAGCCGGTCAGCTGGGCGTGCGAGGTGATGGCAAAGCCGGCGAGGAGCGTCTGCGGAAGGCTGAGCGGGATGGTGGACCCTGGAATGGCTGTCCAAGTGTTGCCGTCCGGCGACGTGTAGGCGGTGTAGTAAGTCTGGGGATTGCTACCCGGCGTGGTGTAGCGAGCCACCCTCAGGTAGGCCGGGACCGACCCGGGCACCAGCACCTGGTTGCTGCTCGCACCCTGGGCCGTCCGCCATTGGAGGTCAATCCCGTTGCTCGGGGTGACGAATACCGCGTAGTAGGGTGAACCGGGATCCGTGGTAGCTCGGAGCATGGGTCCCGCTTTGGCCCATGGCGAGGTCGCCTGCTGGGCCGTGACGTGGGCCGTGGCCGTCCCGTCGCCGTTGAGTGTTTGCGAAACGAAATGAAACGCGTCGGCTGTTCCCCAGATATCTCCCCCCCCACCGACCTCGTTCCACGTGCCCGTGCCCGACAGGCTGTCCTGGCCCGGGGGCAGGGCCCCGCCGACGTCAGCGCAACTCCACCCGCTAGGACATACCCCTGGTGGCAGCGTGGCGCCGCCGAACTGGGCCAGGTTGTCCACGGTGGCGATGGTGTACGCCGCGTCATTGTGCGAGTCGGTGGCTATCCCCGAGGTGAGAAAGCCGGTGATGTTGAGAGCCACGGTGGAACCCGGTATCCACGTCCAGTTGACCCCGTCGGTGGAGGTAAAACCAGCGTAATAGACGATCCCGGTGGTCGGGTTCGTGTAGCGCTCGGCCAGGACCCAGATCGGGGTGACAGTCGGAAGGTTCGAGTTCCCGCCCCCCGGAGTGCCAACAAGCTGGTTGGTCAGGGCCCCTTCGGCCGAGCGCCACTGAACGAGCACCCCATTTGAGGGCGTGACGAACACTCCGTAGTAGGGAGCCTGTGGGTCACTGCCGTTCTGGCCTCGGATCATGACCCCGGTCTTGGCAAAGGGATCGGTGGTTCCTGTCTGCGAGACGACCCGAGCGCTGACCGTTCCGTCGCCGTTTGGCGAGTTCGCGGGGTCGTCGGGGAAGTTCTCGTAGGCATAGCGGAAGTTGTCGAATACCGACCAAATGTCCGAACCGCTGCCCTGAATGGTCCAGACCCCGGTGGTGGAAGGAGACGTGGGCTCGGAGGGGTTGATGTAGAGCTGGTTGCCGGGAAGAATATTGACGCCGATGTCCGAACAGGTGAAGTTGTCCGGGCAGATGCCAGGTGGCGCCGTGCTCGTCGCCGAGATGCTCACCGCGTTGTACACGACCGGGGGGGCTACCCGGGGAGACTCGGCGTCGGCCGCCATGCCCGCGAGGTAGGTAGTCCCCATGGGGATGGCCTGGGTCGAGCCGAGGACCGGGGTCCAGTTCACGCCGTCGGGAGACGTTTCGGTGGAGAAGAACTGCTGGGGCGGGTTGAGACTGGTGTCGTCGTAGCTCACGATCTCCACGTAGGAGGGCGAAGTGACCGAGGGCAGCGGGAGCGTGGTCGTCCCGTCGACCACCCCGTCGTAGTAGCGCCACGAGATCGTGGCCGACCCCCCGGGGTTGAACAGGATCGCGTAGTACGGCGAGGTGGGTGAGGAGTTGCCGCGCATCATGATGCCCTCTTGGGCGGTGGGCGGGGATCCTGCTTGGGTGACCACCTGGGCCGAAAGGGTCTGGTTGCCCGACACCGGCTGGTACACGTAGTGAAAGGAGTCGGAGATGTTCCCACCGATGCCCGTGCCGGTCCCGTCGAGGGTGAAGCTGGTCGACGACGAGGCCGTGGTGTCACCGGGCGGGTTCGGGTTGCCGACGTCGGTGCACGTCCATGAGTTGGGGCAGGGGTCGGCCGGAGTCTGAGGCGTCATGGTGATACTTATGGGTCCACCCACTGCGATGTTGGCAAACGAGGCTGTGCCGGTATTGGTAGACGAGCCCGAGTCCACGGCGAGCCCCTGCAACGTGGTGGCCGGTAGGTCGACGTCGGCCGTCGAGCCGGGGATCAGGGTGTAGTGGACCCCGTCGGTGGACACGCCGGCGCTGAACAGGTTGCCCACCCGCTGCATCATGATGTATTGCGGCAACACTGCTGGGTAGAGCTTGGTCAACTCGACCGAGTTAGCGCCCCACCCCGTGCGGTACCAGAATACGATCTCGGGGAGCGGATTGCCCTCCGTGAGATCGTTCGGATAGGCNNAGCGGAGATGAACCGGAACTGGTCCGAGGTGCCGTGGATCTCCGCGCCCGACGCCGTGACTGTGAGTACCCCGTTGCTCGTGGTCTCCGAGCCGGCTACGTTCGGAGCGCGGATGTCCTGGCAGGTGACCGGTCCGGCGCCCGGGTTCGTCGGGTTAAGGGAGGCGGGACAGTTGGGGTCGGCGGGGGGCGTTGCCGGGGTTCCCAGCCCGAAGGCGTAGACGGCGCCGTTGAGGTCGCCCACGTAGAACTGGCTCCGGGCCACCGAGACCGCTCCATATACGGCAGCCGGCAGCTGGTACGAGTAGAGGAGCTGGCCGTTGGCGGCGTTGATCACCTCGAAGGTGTTGCCCTCCCCGTAGGCGATCTCGCCGTTCACATAGGCCGGGGCCCCGACGATCGGCTGCTCAGTCTGGCGGACCCACTCCACTGCTCCCGTGCCGGGGTTGTACGCACCGATCGACCCGCCCGAGCCGTGCCCGTTGAGTTCGTTGTGGCCGCCGGCGTAGTACAGCGTGCCGTTGGCGAAGATCCCCGACGCGATGGTCCCGTCACCGGCGGTGGGGCCGGCGCCTCCGATGGCGATCTGGTCCTGCCAGAGCGGCGGGTTGGGGTCTGAGTGGCCGAGCTCGAGGTCTGATCGCTTCCAGGTGTAGACGATGCCGTTCTTGTTGGCCGCAGTAACCAGCTGGTTACCCTGCGAGTCGGACGTCAACGTGGGCGTCGTCCCCCAGTCCGAGTCCGACACCGCGGCCTCGAAAGGCAGCTGCCACGATCCCTCGTAGGCGAGCGTGTTGGCGTTCAGCGCGACGATGGCCTGGGACTGAGTCTGGGTGTAGTCGTTGAGCGTGCCCGTCGTCACGAAGATGGTGGCCGGGTTAGTGGAGGTGTCGAGGGTGGGCGTCGTCCACACCCCACCACCGATCTGGCCGTTGGGCACAAAGTCGTAAACGTTGACCACCTGTTGGGTGGTCAGACTCACCTGCATCAGCTGCCCCTGGACCAGAGGGTTGTCGCAGTTGCTGGCGANNGTAGACGTCCCAGAGGATGGCGCCGGTGGAGGCATCGAGGGCGTACCAGTAAGAGCCGCCTCCGCCCACGTAGACCACGCCGTTCAAGACGTCGGCCGAGGAAGTGATCCCGATGCTGGAAGGGTTGCACCCAGGGTCGGTCGTGATACCGAGGTTGGGGCTCTTCCAGATCTGCGCGCCCGTCGCGGTGTCGATGGCATACTCGAAGCCGTCCCACGACCCGACATAAGCCGTCGTGCCCACGATCGACACCGAGGTGGCAACCGGCCCACCCGTTTGGAACGCCCACTTCTCCATGAGCGTGGGGGAATTGGCGACGCTGAGAAGCGGATCCACGGTGGCGTTGGAGCGCGAGGTGTTCTGTAGGAACATCGGCCAGTCTTGGTAGGTGACCGCCGCGGCCGGTGCGCTGGTCAGGACCTGCCCGACGACGNNGCCGGAAGAGCCAACCCTTCCGCTCCCTAGCCTCGCGCCCGTCACCAGCAGGTGCGAGGTGCCCCACCTCGTCACCCTGAACCGCATCCTGCAACAGCGTTGTGACCGAAACGTGAACGGCGCTTGACGCCGTCAACCGAAAAAGGAGGTGTCCGCTCCTCCGCCCGCGATTATTGTTCCCACGTCGCGCGCCGTCATCGTCAGATCTGACGAATTGATCCATGCACCCTGAGCCGGTCGAGACGAGCCCGCTCTGTCGCGCGCACGATCGCTCGGCAAATGTCGACCGGGAGTGACGGTGCCCTCGACCAAGAGTGACAGTCCGGGCGGCGACTCTCGGTCCTTGCACCGAGGCGACCAGTGACTTGTGGTGCACGAGGTAACGATGAGGTTCGTGAAGTCACGGCGCGATTGAAACCCTTGCTGACCGGCGTGCACTACGTTGAGCCAACACGTGATGACTTCGTTCCCGCCAACGATCACTGCTCTCCGTTGAATTGCGGCCGAATTGTGACTTGAAAGCGCTTCACCGGATTGTTGGGGAGAGGTCCAGGGGGGCCATAGTCGAGCACGAGAGGTAGCACGGCCTTGCTCGTTACATCGAAATGGAACACTTGCATTCCGTTGGTTTTCGAAGATGTGGACGAGTGGAAGGTGGAACTCCCGATCTCGGAGAAGCCGGCTCCACCGCTAGCCAGCTGCCACACACTATCGGTACTCTTGAGGTAGGGCAACGAAACCCGGATCATCGCCGGCCACAGAACGTCAACAGTTCTGTGGTTGTCGGAAAGAGTGAGCAGGATGCGGTGTGAAGTCACTCGTGGTTCCGACACGGTCGACCGTGGTGCATGTGAACATGCGGACGCGCCGAGGGCGACCGTGAATAATATCGAGACCAAGGGCAAGTTCCAACTGATGTGAACGCGTTGTTTCACGGGCCTGCTTTTCAAATGGTCGTATGCGGGAATCATGGGGTTATGTCGCAGTTGATTCATGCTCCGGGCGCTCACGGAATCTCCCACACCGAGCCTCTGGATGGTCGCTATCTGAGTAGTGACGCTAGGTGGAAATGCCGCTTGACACCTGTATCTGCGAGTTACTAAAAGGACTCACCCCGCACCTTCCGAATATCCGATCGCATCGCTGACCAGGGCCTTCCTGACGCGAATCGTATGGGCTACCGTCCGCCGATGCGACGGCACCGGGCGCGTGGCGGCCTTTGGGCTCTCGTCTACCTCGGTATCCGAAGCGTACTCGAGCTTGTCGCCGTCATGATGCGCTCGGAGAGCGCCAATCAAGTCGAGCTGCTTGCCCTGCGCCACGAGATCGCCGTGCTCAGACGCCAGGTCGGACGTTCTGCCTACCAACCCGCCGACCGTGTCCTCCTGGCTGCGTTGAACCGCATCCTCCCCCGCGCTTCCTGGTTCCGCTTTTCGGTGACGCCCGAGACGCTCCTCACCTGGCACCGTCGGCTCGTCTCTCGGCGCTGGACTTATCCGCAACGGTCGCCTGGGCGCCCACCGGTCGGCGACGAGACGACTGCACTCGTCGTACGTCTGGCCAGTGAGAATCGGCGGTGAGGCTACCGGCGCATCCAGGGCGAGCGAGCACCATCGCGTTGATCATGAAGGACTACCGCCTCGGGCCGCCCCCCGACGGGTCGGTCCGACGTGGCGGGCGTTCCTGCGGGCCCAGGCCTCGCATATCGTCGCCACCGACTTCTTCACTGTCGACACGCTCATGCTCACTCGGCTCTACGTGCTCTTCTTCATAGAGCTCGGCCGCCGACAGGTCTGGATCACCGAGGTCACCGTGTCGCCGCCCACCCCCATGTGGCGTGGGTGGGCTTGATCCGGTTCGGCGGACAGGTTGCTTGTGCTGATTATGCCGCCTGACGGTCGGCGGTGCGATGGTTGGCTTCCCATTCGGCTGGGCTGCAGTAATTGAGCGAGCTGTGAAGCCGTCGCACGTTGTACCACCCCTCGACGTAGTCGAAGATTGCTCGGCGCAGATCCTCCCGGGTCGGCCATGAGCGGGTGTCGATGAGCTCGCGTTTGATGGTGGCAAAGAAGCTCTCGGCCACGGCGTTGTCCCAGCACTCTCCCTTGCGCCCGATGGACAGCAACAGGCCGTTGTGGCGGGCTAGCTGG
>PKWD01000180.1 GCA_003131945.1 Acidimicrobiaceae bacterium | reverse complement strand
CGCCGACGAGCGGATCGAGCGCCGCCGCGCAGTACTCGCGCATGCGCTCCTCGAGGACTGAGACGCGACGGGCTGTGAACACCCGGGCCATGAGGCGGCGGTGCAGGTTGTGGAGGGGCGGATCTTCAAAGATGAACATCCCCTTCGGGACCTCCATCCCGGAGCGGATGATCTCGAGGACCGATCCCCTGGCCGAGCTGAAGGTCTGCCAGTCGATCGAGCAGGCCTCGACGTCGGCGAAGCGGCTCACGGCATAGAAGTCCAGCGACTCGTTGTAGTACAGCGGCAGTTCGTCCCGCAGGCGTTTGAAGACCGGGTACGGATCAGCATCGATGTCGAAGTCGTACGGGTCGTAGTAGATGTCGCTCGTCGTGCTGGCCATGACCCTTGATCATGCCTACTGGGCCGTCGTCATGCCAAGCGGTCGGGCGACGCTGACGTCGCTCTCGCAGGATGGGGAGCTGGTTGCCAGCGGCACCGTCTCCGTCGAGGATGCCGCCACCCGGCCGCCCCGCGCTTCGTTGTCACCGACCCGACGTCGGGTGGGTCCGAGGGCACCCGGGTGCGCCACCGCCACCGCCCCTCGACCGACACCTGAGAAACGGGGGCCGTGACGCACCGCGGGCCCGTCTGATCGGCTACGCGGTCGCCTGACCGAAACGATCGAGCAGTCCCTGCCAGCCATCGGGAGAGTCGAAACCGGATCGCATCGTGTCCCGGTCGGCACCGAAGCGCTCGAGGTCGCGGTGCTCGAGTTCGACTGTGGTCCGTTCCGGGGTGTCAGCGATGAAGCGGACCTCCACCTCGGTGACCAGCTTGGGATCGAAGTGCCAGGTGGCGTCGATCTGCCAGGCGAGAACGATCCGGTGGGGAGGGTCCCACTGAAGGACGTGGCCCCATTGGCATTCGGTCCCGTCGACACCTATCTCGTACCAACGGCCGCCGGCCCGGGGCTCGAGCACGACCTCCTTGAGTTCACTGGCCCCGATGTGGTGCTCGCGGAACCACCAACCGTCAATGCCTTCGGTGAAGACACGAAATGCCCTGTCGGCGGGGACGCCGACCGTCACGCTCTTTCGCACCGCATCGATCGTGTTCATCGATCCTCTCCTTGTTCGCTCTCGGCTGCCGCTTTGAAGTCGGCCAGCGCCCGGTCCCAGAAGCGGTCCAGGTAGGCGCGCAGCGCGCCGAGCCCGTCGGGATTGAGCTGGTAGATCCGGCGGGTACCGACCCGCCGGTCGATCACCAATCCCGCCTCCTTCAGCACCCGGAGGTGTTGGGAGACCGCCGGACGACTCACCGGTAGGCCATCTGCCAGCTCGACCACGGCGCGGGGTCCCGAGCCCAGGCGTTCAAAGATGCTCCGCCGGGTGGGGTCGGCCAGTCCGCTGAGGACAGTTTGGTAAGTCGTCACTAACCGTAAGGTACGACTTACCTACGTGGACGTCAAGGCCTTTCCAGAGGAACGAGGGCGCCGCTGTGGACGTCGAAGATGAAGCCTCCGACCGGAAGATCCGGCGGCAACAAGGGGCAGGACTCGATCAGCCCGATGTCGCGGTGCATGGTGGCCCGCTGATCGGTGGTGGCCAGGAAGTCCCATCCGCTCGGGGCGATCCCGCGCTCCGCCTCGATGCGGGCGTGCNNGAGCACCAGGGAACGCAGGGCATCGTCGGTCACTCTCGCTCCGGCGTTACGGATGATCTTGGCGTCGCCGGCCCGCAGCCCGAGCATGGCCAGGGGGTCGATCCGAGAATCGATACAGGTCAGGACGGCGAGACCCTTGGCCGCCGTCCCTTCCACACCCGAATCGTGGAACTCGGTCCTGTACCGCCTGTTGGCGTCGAGCAGGTCGTCGAAGATGGCCCGGTTTTACCAGCCGTAAGGCCCGAAGGGGATCCGGTGACCCCTACGCCACGCCGGATCCGGGGGGCTCGACCGCCGCCCTGATGCTCTCGAGGGTGGCCCGCATGCCGTTGGCATTGGTCCGGCCCCGCGCTGTTCCGAACAGCTTCCAGTACAGGCGGATCGACGCCTTGTCGGCCAGAGCGAACGACTCGGTCACGTCGGTACCGTCGCCGTTGGGCTCGAAGGTGTAGCGCCACGTGTTCAGGGCCTTGGCGCCTTCGCCCACGGTGAAGGCAAACTCCCGACCGGGCGCGGAGGTGACGATGACGCACGTCGTCCAGTACACCGGGCCCCGTCCGTTGCGTCGGACGTGGCCCCGGAACCGGACCCCGACAGCGGGCCCGGTGGCGCCGCCGAGCCACTCGGCCTCGAAGGTCTCGGGGCTGAACNNCCCCCGAACCGCGAAGCCCGGCCGGGCCCGCCTCCCGAAGGCGACCGAAGCCCCGGAGTCGAGAAGAAGTGCTGGTCAGCAGCGCCTCGTGGGCGGCCCCGGCATCCCCGGTCGCCGTGGCCAGAACGGGATCCGGACCGGCCGGCGCACCGGGGACCGAAGATCTCTCCACCCGACGCCTCAATCGGGAGAGCCGGGGCGCCGATACCACGAGCATCATGAGACTGCGCGGCGCGTGCCCCTGCCCTGAGAATGATGGCGCTGGCCCGGCGCTGCGGTTCTCGGGCGTCGTGCACCGCTATCGCTCGATCGTGGCCCTGGACCACCTCGACCTCGAGGTGTCGCGGGGCGAGACCCTCGCCCTTCTGGGTCCGAACGGGGCCGGGAAGTCGACGGCCATCTCCATCCTCCTCGGCCTCCAACGCCCCCAGGAAGGGGAGGTCTCGGTCCTCGGCACCGACCCCCGGTCGGCCATGGCCTCGGGCCGCGTCGGGGCCATGCTCCAGGTCGGTGGCGGCAGTGGGCTCCCCCACGGGGTGAGGGTGGGCGAGCTGGTGACGATGACGTCGCGGCTCTACCGCCGGCCTTCTCCCGTGCCGCGCACGCTGGCGCGGGCCGGGCTCACCGATCTGGCCGACCGCCAGACCCAGCGGCTCTCGGGCGGCCAGGCCCAGCGGGTGCGCTTTGCGCTGGCCATCGTCGGGGACCCCGACCTTGTCTTCCTGGACGAGCCGACCATCGCCATGGACGTGGAGGGTCGGCGCAGCTTCTGGGCCATGATGCGCAGCTTTTCGCAGGAGGGCCGCACCGTCGTCTTCGCCACCCATCACCTCGACGAGGTCGACGCCGTGGCCGACCGCATCGTCGTCATGCGCCGGGGAACGGTGGTGGCCAACGGCGCCGCCTCGACCATCAAGGCCGCCGTACCGACGCGCCGCGTCCGCTTCGCGTCGCCGGGGGCCGACCCCGCCCGCCTGCGTGAGCTCGACGGAGTGGACGCCGCCTGCGTGCGCGGGTCCGAGATCGTCCTCGACTCCCTCGACGCCGATGCCACGGTCCGGGCCCTCGTGGCCTCGGGCGTGGCCTTCAGCGACATCGAGGTCACCGGGGCCGACCTCGAGCAGGCTTTCGTGGCCCTCACCGGCGACCTGGCCAACGCCCACACGGTCGATGACGCCGTCGCCCGGCGCCGCTCCGGTACCGACAGCGCCCTGGCCCCGGTGACCGAGACGGCCCGGTGACAGGGCTCAGGACGTTCCTGCGTTTCGAGGTCATGCGCCTGTTGCGCAATCCCCGCTACGTCGGCATCAGCGTCGGCTTCCCCGTGATCTTCTACACCCTCTTCCTCCACAATGAGCACCCGGCCGCCCACATCGCCGGGACGACCTGGAAGACCTACTTCATGGTCTCCATGGCCAGTTTCGGGGCCATGGTGGCCGCCCTCAATGCCGGCGGGACGCGACTGGCGGCCGAGCGGGCCTCGGGCTGGACCCGACAGCTACGGGTCACCCCGCTCCCGTCGTGGAGTTATGCCACCACCAAGATCGCCGCCTCGATGGTGATAGCGCTGCCCGTGATCGCGGTGGTGGAGCTGACCGGTCTGCTCCTCGGTGGTGTGCGCCTCGGCCTCGCCACCTGGGCGGCGCTCACCGTGGTGCTGTGGGCCAGTGCTCTGCCCTTCGCCTCCCTCGGGGTCCTCGTCGGCTTCGTGGCCTCGAGCGAGACCGCCTATCCCGTCGTCACCGCCCTCATGTTCCTCCTGAGCTTCTTCGGCGGCCTCTTCACGCCCGTGTCCGACCTCCCCGTGGTCCTGCGCCACGTCGCCTCGTTCCTACCTAGCTATCACGACGCCTCCCTGGGGTGGGCCGTGGTGGCCGGACGGGCCCCCGGCCTCGGTGACGCCGGCATTCTCCTCGTCTACGCCACACTCCTCGGCCTGGCCGTCACTTGGCGCCATCGGGTCGAGGAGTCCCGTGCGTTCGCCTAAGGACTCAAGTCTCCGTGCCTGATGGTCGATTCGCCAGGGTGGAGGCATTGGATACGGCAGCGACGTCATCGGGGCCGGGCACGGTTCGGTCCCGGCTACCCGGGCCCAGTGGGCCCATCGGACCCAGGGTTCCGGGCCCGGGCCCGACGAGGCCCATGACGGCGCCCGACGCCTCGGGACCCTTCGCGTCGCTGACCGACCTGTACCGGCGCTTCGCGAACACGGTCCAGGAGTCACGCCAACAGTCGTCACAGCTCTGGTGGCAGTTCGTGGCCGCTCTCGTCGTGATCGTCTACTGCGGCTCTCTGTTCGCTCTGCATCGTCCGGCCAGCGGGTACCAGTGGTTCTGGGACGGGTGGGTCGGCAACATCGCCGGGACGCTCCCGATCATCCCCATCCTCTTGCGCATCCGGCACAAGCCGAAGCTGCGGGCGGCGTGGGGTGCCATGGCCATGGGGATCGGGCTCAACAGCCTGGCCAATCTCGTCTACCTGCTCCACGATCAGGATCTGCACCCGATCTCGGGCCCGGTCCCGAGCGACATCGCTTATCTGTTGTCCGACGTGGCCTTCATCGTGGGCGTGGCCATGATGACCCAGGCCACGTTCGGACGTGGTCACCTGAGTATCAGGCTCGACGGTGTGGTGGCCGGGTTGGCCAGCGGGGCCGCCGTGGCCATGCTGTGGTTCGAACCCCTGTTGAAGGTCACCGGCGATCCCTGGCAGGTCGTCGTCACCATCTCCTACCCATTGTGCGATCTGGTGCTTCTGGTGCTGATCGTGGCCGGGCTCGCCCCCCGGCGCTACCGGCTCACGTGGTCGACGGGCCTGCTCGTGCTCGGCGTGTTGTGGTTCGTGGTGGGCGACATCATGTATCTGAACCAGACGGCCACCCACACCTATGCCCAGGGGAGGCCGGTCGACGGGACGTGGATCATCGCCATCTGGCTCATGGGCATCGCCGCCTGGGGACGTGAAGACCGCCGTACCCTGCCCCGACGTCACTCGACCGTGGTGCCGGCCGGGATCGCCCTGGTGCCGATCGTGTTCGGTTTCCTGTCCCTGACCCTCCTGGCGGTGACCTTGACTCGCCACGACGACCGGGCGGC
>PKWD01000057.1 GCA_003131945.1 Acidimicrobiaceae bacterium | reverse complement strand
GCGCTGACCGAAGCCGAGGTGGCCCTGCTCGAGATGGGCGGGCTCCAGCTCGGGCGGGTGATCGACGAGCACCGGGAGACGTTCGGCCGGGGCGACTTCCTGCTGCGCAGCGTCCTCGGGGCCGATCGGCGCACGGGGGCATTGGCGGTGGGTGATGTCATGCCGGTGGGGACGACGGTGCAATTTCACCTGCGCGACGCGCTGACGGCCGACGAGGACCTGCATGTCCTGCTCAAGGGCCACGAGGCCGAGGGGGCCCTGGTCTTCACGTGCAACGGCCGTGGATCGCGGCTCTTCGACGAGCCCCACCATGACGCCCGGGTGCTGTCGGACCTTCTCGGTCCGGTCCCATTGGCCGGCTTCTTCGCCGCCGGGGAGATCGGACCGGTCGGCGGCCACAATTTCATCCACGGATTCACGGCGTCGATGGCCCTGCTGTGCGACAGGCCGGACGGTTCCCGATGACCGGCGCTCGCGGGCCCGGTCATCCACGTCGGGCTCGCCCGGTTCGCTACGGTGGGCCCAGTGAGCGATAACCAGTCGGGACGCGCGTTGGAGCAGCTGGGCATCAACGTCATACGGGGCCTGGCCATGGATGCGCCGCAGAAGGCGAACTCGGGCCACAGCGGCACGGCCATGGCCCTGGCCCCGCTGGCCCATGTCCTGTGGACACGGGTCATGCACCACGATCCGAGCGATCCAAAGTGGCCCGATCGCGACCGGTTCGTCCTGTCCTGCGGTCACGCCTCGATCCTCATCTACTCGATGCTCTACCTGACCGGCTACGGGCTCACGCTCGACGACATAAAGCAGTTCCGGCAGTGGGGCAGCAAGACCCCGGGCCATCCCGAGATCCATCTCACCACCGGCCTCGAGGCCACCACCGGACCGCTCGGTCAGGGCGTGGCCAACGGGGTCGGGATGGGACTGGCCGAGCGTTGGCTGCGGGCGCGCTTCGGTCCCGAGCTCGTCGACCACTACACATTCGTCCTCTGCTCCGACGGAGACCTCGAGGAGGGGATCAGCCACGAGGCGGGATCGCTGGCCGGTCACCTCGGACTCGGGCGGCTCATCTACGTCTACGACAACAACCACATCTCGATCGACGGGCCGACCGAGCTCGCCTATTCCGACAACGTCCCCGAACGGTTCGATGCCTACGGGTGGCACACCGAGGACATCGGTGAGGTGGCCAACGACACCGAGGCGCTGGAGGCGGCGGTGCGGCGGGCCATGGCGGTGCAGGACAAGCCGTCGATGATCTCGTTGCGCTCGCACATCGGCTGGCCGGCGCCGGACGTGATGGACACGGCCAAGGCGCACGGGTCCCCCCTCGGTGACGAGGAGATCGCCAAGACGAAGGAGATACTCGGCCTCCCGGCGGACAAGACGTTCTGGGTCCCCGACGAGGTCCTCGACTTCTATCGTGGCTCGACGACCCGGGGACGCCAACGGCGTCAGGAGTGGCAGACGCGTTTGGACGCCTGGACCGGCGACCGCTCGGCGTGGGAGGCAGCCCAGACCGGTCGGGGCATGGCCGGGTGGGAGACGAAGCTCCCCACCTTCAAGGCGGGAGAGGAGATGGCCACCCGTCGGGCCGTCAATGCCGCCATCAACGCCACCGTCGATCTCATTCCCGGGCTCATGGCCGGGTCGGCCGACCTGACCGAGAACAACGGCGTCGCCCTCGAGCACGGCCAGGCCCAGGAAGCGAGCAGCCCGGACGGGGCCCAGATCCACTTCGGGATCCGGGAACACGCCATGGGCGGCGTGATGAACGGCCTGGCCCTGCACGGCGGGGTTCTCCCCGTGGGCGGGACCTTCTTCGTCTTCAGCGACTACATGCGACCGGCCGTCCGGCTGGCCGCTCTGTCCGAAGCACACGTCATCTACTCGTGGACTCATGATTCGGTGGGACTCGGTGAGGATGGCCCCACCCATCAACCCGTCGAGCAGATCGCCGCCATGCGGGCCATGCCCGGACTGCGGGTGATCAGGCCGGCCGACGCCAACGAGACGGCACACGCCTGGCGCATCGCCGTCGACTCCGGTGGTCCCACGGCTCTGCTGCTGACGCGCCAGAGCGTTCCCGTCCTCGAAGGGACGGCCGACGCCGGCGTCGGGGTGGGGCGGGGCGGCTACGTACTCGTCGAAGAGTTGGACGGTCCGCCCGACATCGTCCTCGTGGGCACGGGGAGCGAAGTGCATCTCTGCGTGGATGCCGCCGCCGCCCTGGCGGGTCCGGGTGGCGACGCCGTGCGGGCCCGGGTGGTGTCGCTACCGTCGTGGGAGCTGTTCGCCGAGCAGGACGACGCCTACCGCTCGAGCGTTCTCCCCCCCGACGTCCCCACCCTCGCCGTCGAGGCGGCCAGCTCATTCGGCTGGGAACGCTATGCGGACGACTCGATCTCCATCGACCATTTCGGCGCATCGGCCCCCGGTGGTGAGGTCCTCGCCCATTTCGGGTACACCACCGACAACGTGGTGTCCCGGTCGCGGGCGCTGCTCGCACGATAAGGAGTTGTCATGACGAGGCTGAACGATTTGTACACGCAGCAGGGCCAGAGCCCGTGGCTCGACAACCTCCGGCGCGACTACCTGACCGAGGGCAAGCTCCAGAAGCTGGTCGACCAGGGCATCCGCGGTGTCACCTCCAATCCGACCATCTTCGCCAAGGCCATCGAGGGTGGTGACTACTACGACGAGCAGTTCGCCAAGCTCCTCGATAACCACGGTGTGACGGAGTGCTACTGGGAGCTCGTGATCACCGACATCACCGACGCGCTGGGCGTGCTGCGGCCGGTCCACGACGAGTCGGACGGGGTCGACGGATACGTCTCGCTCGAGGTGGCCCCGGCCCTGGCCCACGACACCGATGGGACGGTGACAGCGGCACGCGCTCTGCACGAGCGCATCCACCTTCCCAACCTCTTCGTGAAGATCCCGGCCACGGCCGAGGGCGTCCCCGCCATCCGGACGATGATCGGCGAGAGCCGGAGCATCAACGTCACCTTGATCTTCAGCCTCGAGCGCTACGGCGAGGTCATGGAGGCCTATGTCGGCGGTCTCGAAGACGCGGTGGCGGCAGGAGCCAAGGATCTGTCGGGCGTCCGCAGCGTGGCCTCGTTCTTCGTCAGTCGGGTGGACACCGAGGTTGACCGTCGCCTCGAGACGGCCGCCGCCGACGCCGGGGATGACAAAGCCCGCCAGTCGCTGCTCGATGTCCGGGGCACGGCCGCCGTGGCCCAGGCGCAACAGGCCTACCAGCGGTTCCTGAAGGTGTTCTCGGGCCCGCGCTGGGAGGCGCTGGCGGCCATGGGGGCGAAGGTGCAGAGACCGCTGTGGGCCTCCACCTCCACCAAGAACCCGGCCTACCCCGNNCGTGGCCCGCACCGTCGACGCCCGCCCCGGGGACTCGAGCACGGCGCTGGCCCGGCTGGAGACGCTCGGAATCGACATGACCGACGTGGCCAAGACGCTGGAGGACGAAGGCGTGGCCAGCTTCGCCAAGTCCTTCGACGAGCTGATGCAGTCGCTCACCGACAAGGCCAACACCCTGGCGGCCGGTTCTTGACGCCACGAGGTCCCCGACATGACCGAAAACGCCGCCGGACATGATGGGTAGGCATATGAACTGCGGGCGCATGAGGGTGGGCCGGTGACGGTCGGGGCGGCGCCGGGCATCGACGTCCACGACATCGACCTCGAGGAGGCGCCGGTCGAGAGCGCCCATCAGCTCGACACCGTGAGCCAGGCTCCTCCGCTCGTCCTCGTCGTCTTCGGCGCCTCGGGCGATCTGGCCAATCGAAAGCTCATCCCCGCCATCGCCGCCCTGGCCGATCACGGCGCCCTACCCGACGGCTTCACCATGGTCGGTGTGGCCCGCACCGCCTGGAGCGACGACGAGTTCCGCAACGTCGCCCTGAAGGCCGTGGACAAGCCCAGCGCGGCCTGGAAGGAACTGGTCAAGCGGTTCCGCTACATCTCGGGCGAGTACGGCCACCCCGACACCTTCGACGCATTGAAGACGGTGCTCGACGACGCCGACAAGAACCTGGGCACGGCCGGCAACCGCGTCTTCTATCTGGCCACCATCCCCGATCTCTTCGGCACGGTGGCCACCGCCCTGGGCAAGCACGGATGTGCCAGCGCCGCCCCGGACTCGTTCGTCCGGTTGCTGGTGGAAAAGCCCTTCGGCCGCGACC
>PKWD01000393.1 GCA_003131945.1 Acidimicrobiaceae bacterium | reverse complement strand
GCCGCAACGACTCGGTTCTTTCTCAGCACATGCGCACCTACCTGTTCACCACAGAGCCCGTGACCGAGGTCGAGGCCGAGGCCGAGGAGGCCGCAAGCGGTGACGGCCCGAGCCCGGCCCACGACGGACCCGGCGGTTCGGGTTCACTCGGCATCGGAAGCCTCAAGGGAGTCGATTGATGGATCACCTTCTTCGGAGCAAGGCCCCCATTTCGAGCGCCGGCTGGGAGGCGATCGACGGGGAGGCGAAGTCCCGGCTGAAGACGTACCTCGCGGCGCGGAAACTCGTCGATTTCGTCGGCCCCCATGGGTGGTCGCACTCGGCCACCAACCTGGGCCGGGTGACGAAGGTCTCGAAAGTGCCGACCGACGGCGTCACCGCCCGTCAGCGCCGGGTGCTCCCCCTGGTCGAGCTGCGAGCGGAATTCACCGTCTCGCGCTCGGAGCTCGACGACGTCGACCGTGGAGCGGACGACGCCGATCTGGCCGACCTGGACCTGGCAACCCGCCGTATCGCCCTGGCCGAGAACATCTCGGTCTTCCACGGGTACAAAGCATCGGGCATCCAGGGAATTACCGAGACGTCGTCGCACGAGCCGATCGCCTTCGACGGTGAGTTCGAGCACTTGCCCACCACGGTGGCCAAAGCGGTCGACGTGCTGCGGCAATCGGGGATCGACGGCCCCTACGGGTTGGCCATCGGACCGGCCGGCTACACCGGGATCATCGAGACGACCGAGCACGGCGGTCTGCTGCTCCTCGACCACCTCCGGCAGATCCTCGGGGGCCCGGTCGTGTGGGCGCCGGGCGTCGAAGGCAGTGTCGTTCTCAGTGTGCGCGGAGGCGACTTCGTCCTCGACAGCGGAGAGGACCTGTCCATTGGCTACCTCGACCACGACGCCGACAGCGTCCGGTTGTATCTCCAAGAGTCCTTCAGCTTCCGCGTCACCGAATCCGACGCCGCCGTACCGCTTCGTCTCGTCAGTTCGTGACCGGCTGAGCGGCTCGAGCGGCCAGCGGTCCAGGTGGGGACGCCTTCGGTAGGCTCACCCAAAGGGAACGTCGCGTGCGGGCACCGCTCGGATACGTCCCCCCCGACACAACGGGCCGCTAGCTCATCGGGTAGAGCAGGGGACTTTTAATCCCAAGGTGCCGGGTTCGAGCCCCGGGCGGCCCACCGTGAACGACGTGCCCGTCCCCCCTGGAACCGAGTCGCCGGACGGTGCCCGACTCTCTCTGTGGTGGGCTCCCCTCGACATCTCGGTGTCGTCGAGGCGAAGCCTGACGCAGTGCATCTCGGCCGATGAACGCCAACGGGCCGACGGGTATCGGCATCAGCGCGACCGGGATCGCTTCCTGGCCGCCCGGGGATGGTTGCGCCACCTTCTGGCCGGTCAGCTGGGTTGCGCCCCGGGTGATGTTCGGATGGTCACCGGCGACAACGGAAAGCCCCTGCTCGACAGCTCGGAGCTGAGGTTCAACGCCTCGCGCAGTGCGGGAATTGCTCTCTACGCCACCAGTTGGACGATACAGCTCGGCGTCGATATCGAGGCGATCCGGGCGACGGTCGACGTCGAGGGCATAGCGACCAGGTTCTTCTCAACAAACGAACAACGGGCCCTTCAGTCTCTGCCTGCGGCGCAACGGCTGACGGCGACCTTCCAGTGCTGGACGCGCAAGGAGGCGTACGTGAAGGGCATCGGCACAGGGCTCACCATCCCGATCAACACCATTGAGGTCGGAGTGGACAGCGACCGCCAGGCGACGGTGTCGGATTGGACGGTTCACCAGGTCAACGTGGCTGCCGGATTCGCAGCGGCCGTGGCCGGCGAGCGCTACGGCGGACCGGTCCCCGATGTTCAAAGAATTAATGCCTCAGATGGGGACTCCTCGCCCGCTATCATCGGGCCCTAAGCGGTGCTCTGGGGGGCAACGTTTGGCGGATCTCTGGGGTCGCAGAGCAGATGGGAGCCGACGCCGTGACACTGGGTGCAACAATTGCCCCGCTCAATGACTATATAGACGCCTCTTCAGGACAGAGCGTCGCCGTGCGCGGACCGGACGGAACTCTGACCTATGCCGAGTTGTCGATTCGAGCCGAGCGCCTGGCACATCGTCTGCGCCAGCTTGGTGTGAAGCCCGGTGACCTGGTCGGTCTCTGCCTTGACCGTTCGGCCGGCCTGGTCGTCGCGGCACTGGGCATCTTCAAGGCCGACAGCGCCTATGTCGCCATTGACCCCCAGTACCCCGCGGAACGGATTCGGTGGATGCTCGAGGACTCGGGCGCCACCGCTGTCGTGTGCGACGCCGGGGCGGCCGACAAGGTCGCCATGTGTGACGGCCGACCCTCGGTGGTGTTGGCGGCCGCGGGCGAGTTGCGAGACGTCGTTGTCCCCGACAGTGGGACCACCCCCCGGCGCCCGAGCCGGCCGACCGACCTGGCCTACGTCGTGTACACCTCGGGGTCGACCGGGCGGCCCAAGGGTGTGATGGTGGAGCACGGGAGCCTGGCCAACCTCGTGCAATGGCACCGGGACACCTTCGCCTTGAGCGCCGACGACCGATGCTCCCAGATCGCCAGCCCCGGTTTCGACGCCACCGTCTGGGAGATCTGGCCCTGCCTGGCATCGGGAGCTTCGCTCCATGTCGTCCCCGAGGACGTGCGGCTCGATCCGGTCGGCCTGCGTGACTGGCTGGTGGCCGAACGCATCTCCGTCACCTTCCTGCCGACGGCCGTGGCCGAAGGGCTCATGGGCCTTACCTGGGCCGAGGACTGTGCCCTGCGGTACCTGCTGACCGGGGGCGACGCCCTGACCAGGAGACCGCCGGTGGGACTGGGATTCGCCGTGGTCAACAACTACGGCCTCAGCGAGACAACGGTGGTCGCCACCTCGGGATCGGTCGAACCGAACGGCGAGGGAGTGCCTTCCATCGGCCGCCCCATCGCCGGGGTCCTGGCCCAGGTGGTCGACGAGCGCCTGCGACCGGTCGAGGCGGGTGGCGTCGGCGAACTGATGATCGGCGGCGTGGCCGTCGGGCGCGGCTACCTCAACCGGGCCGATCTCACGGCCGAGCGCTTCTTGGACGACGACCAGGTGCGCTGGTACCGCACGGGCGACCGGGTGCGCCTGCGCCCCGACGGTGCGTTCGATTTCCTCGGGCGCCTGGACGAACAATTGAGCATCCGGGGTTTCCGGGTCGAGCCCGGCGAAGTCATCGCCGCCTTGAATTCCCACCCGGCCATCTCGTCGAGCGTGGTGGTCGGCGTCGGCAGCTCGAGCATGGACAATCAGCTCGTGGCCTATGTGGTTGCGGCCGGCAACGCCGATCATGCCGGCAGGGGGCGCCCTGACGGCGACGAGCTGGACGAGTTCCTGGGCCGCTTCCTTCCCGAGCACCTGCTGCCTTGGCTCTATGTGTGGCTCGATGAGCTACCGCTCACGCCCCACGGCAAGATCGACCGGGAGGCGCTGCCGAACCCTGTCGGGACTGTCGGCATCGGGACTGTCGGTGGCGACACCATCGGTGGCGACATCGAGACCATCGGTGACGGGGCGGGAGAACAACGACCGAGGACCTCGACCGAGGATGCCATCGCGCCGGTCCTCGGCGAGCTGCTCGATGTCTCGGACATCGGGGCCCACCAGAACTTCTTCCTCCTGGGTGGCCACTCGATGCTCGGCGCCCAGCTGATTGTCCGACTAAACGACATG
>PKWD01000098.1 GCA_003131945.1 Acidimicrobiaceae bacterium | reverse complement strand
CCCATCGAGTACTTCGACACCCGGTCGTCGGCCCGGTGCAGGATCCCGACGCGCTCGAGCGCCGGCACGATGCGGTCGCGGGCCGCCGGTTCGCGCGCCGCCGCCAGGATCTGGAGGTTCTGGCGACCGGTCAGATGACCGTGGAAGCGGGGCTCGTCGACGATGGCTCCCACCCGGGCCAGCGCCGCGGCGCGGTGACGGGGCACGTCGTAGCCGAGCAGCGACATCGACCCGGCGTCGGCGTGGGTCAGTCCCAAGAGCACCCGGATGAGGGTGGTCTTGCCGGCGCCGTTGGGTCCCAGGTAACCGAAGGCGCAACCGCGGGGAACGAGGAGCTCCACGCCGTTCAAGGCGACGTTCTCCCCGAAGCGCTTGGTGAGCCCATGGGTCTCCACCGCCCACTCGCTCTGCGTGGGCCGCTTGTCGGAGACGTCCGCCAGTGTTGCCGTGCTCATTCCATCCACCCTTCGACGCCGGTCGTCAGCAAGGAGCTTCGCACGAAAGCGCCCCCGAATCGTCCACCCACGGGCCTTTTGTCGAGTACCACTGGAGATGTACCGGGCACCGTGTTGTGAGCCTGTCGTGTACATCTCGGGGAGTACGCGTAGTACTCCCACCAGGACGACGACGAGCGTGCGGCCGGTCTGTAGGCTCAATTACGTGCGCGGACGGGATGGGACAGAACAACCTCCGCGGCCCCCTTTTCTCCATCGCGTCTCACCACGGCAGCTGCTGGCCATTGATGTGCTCATCGGCGCCCTTCTCGTCCTGGTCCAAGCGCACACCGCTTTCGGACTCCACCAGGGACCCGTGGCGTTAGTCAAACCGCCCCCGGGCGCGATCTCCTTGGCCTACTCGACCTCGGGACTGGCGGTATTTCTTCCCGCCCTCGGAGGCGGCCTGGCCATCGCCATACGCCGTCGGGCACCGATGACGGCGCTCGCCCTGATGGCGGTGTCCGTGGCGGTGAGCGCCGGTGCCGGGGTGAGCCCGGTGCTCGATCCCTTCGTGGCCATCCCCGTCTACCAGGTGGCCTCCACCTACGAGAGGCGTCGCTCTTTGCTGGCGCTTGCCATGGCCGTCGCTCTCTTCCTCGGGACATCGCTCATCCGGTCCATCGCTGTCCATCGCGGCAATTTGGAAACCCTCGCCTTTGTCGCCGCCGTGGCCGCCTGGTTCGTGGGCGACAGCGTGCGGGTGCGGCGGACTTACGTCTCCGGGTTGGCCGAGCAGGCGGCCCAACGTCAACGTGAAGAGGTGGAACGGGCGCAACGCTCGGTGGCCGAAGAGCGCCTCCAGATCGCCCGCGAGCTCCACGACGTGGTGGCCCACAGTCTGAGTGTCATCGCCGTCCAGTCGGGCGTGGGGCGTCACGTGATCGACAGCCAACCGCAGGAGGCGAAAAGGGCCCTGGCCGCCGTGGAAGCCACCAGTCGTTCGGCCCTCGACGAGTTGCGGCGCATGTTGGGGGTCCTTCGACGACACGACGGCCAACCGGCGTCGTTGGCCCCGGCCCCCGGCGTGGGCGCCCTCGGCCCCTTGGTGGAGCAGGTGCGGATGGCCGGATACACCGTCGACCTTGTTATCTGCAGCAACGCCGTCGGGACGCTGTCACCGAGCGTCGAGCTGTCGATCTACCGGATCATCCAGGAGGCCCTCACCAACGTGGTCAAGCACGCCGGCCCGGCCCGCGTCCACGTCGAAATCCGCGACGACGGTGACGCCCTTCTGCTCGAAGTGACCGACAACGGGCGCGGCCTCGCCGGCATGCCGACCGACGCGCTCAACGGAAACGGCACCGGGACGCACCACGGAATCGTCGGTATGCGCGAGCGCGTGGCCCTGTACGGCGGGTCGCTGTCGGTGGGGGCCCGTCCCGAGGGCGGCTTCCTGGTGTCGGCCCGCTTTCCGTTCGACGCCCTGGCGGCGTCGTGATCACCGTCGTCGTGGTCGACGATCAGGCACTGGTCCGCGCCGGCTTCAGTGTCCTGGTCGACTCATCGCCCGGTCTCGCCGTCGTCGGTGAGGCGGCCGACGGGGTCGCCGCCGTACGGGTGGTGCGGGAGACGAAGCCCGATGTCGTCCTCATGGACATCCGTATGCCGGAGATGGACGGGATCGAAGCCACCAGACAGATCGTGGCCAGCCGTCAGGACGACAAGGCGCGCGTTCTCATCCTCACCACATTCGAGCTCGACGAATACGTCTACAACGCGTTGCGGGCCGGCGCCAGTGGATTTCTCCTGAAGGACACACCACCGGAGAACCTGCTCGACGCCATCCGGATCGTCGCCCGGGGTGACGCCCTACTGGCCCCCAGTGTCACTCGGACACTCATCGCCGAGTTCGCCTCCCGTTCGGCGCAACCACTGAAGAACGCCGACGTCTTGCGGTGCATCACGCCCCGGGAGCAGGAGGTGCTGGTTCTCGTGTCCCGGGGACGATCCAATGCCGAGATCGCCGACGATCTCCACATGAGCGCGGCCACAGCCAAGACCCACGTCAGCCGTATTCTGACCAAGCTCGGCGCCCGTGACCGCTCCCAGCTGGTCGTGATCGCCTACGAGTCCGGCCTGGCCACCGCACCGTGAATCCACGGCCCGGCCGTCGCACCGAATCTGACGTCACGAACATTTCCTGTCGTCCTCGTCATCCTCGATACCGAGGCCTCCGTCCAAGAGTGCACGAGTCGCCGGCGTCCCACCACCGTTCTCGACACTCGGCGCCCACACGCGCCGGGGCGGAAACACGGCGATCGTGGTCGGGGCCCGATCGGCCACCGGCTCGGTCGCCCTCACCGGCGAGCGCCGCATGACGGCGACGACGACAGCCAGGCCCAGGGCCAGGAAGATGGCCGAGCCCCGCAGGGCCGTGGCCACGGCGTGGGCCAACGCGTAGTGCGCCTGGAGACGCAGGGTGGCGCCGGTGGGATGGTGGGCGGCGGCCCGACCGGCGGCGGCGAAGACGGTGACGAGGATGCCCAGTCCGAGCGAACTGCCGAGTTGTTGGGCCACATTGACCACACCCGATGCGGCCCCGGCGTCCTTCGGTTCCACTCCGGCCACCCCGGCCGTGGTGAGCGGGGTGAGGGCCGTTCCGATGCCGAGACCGAGGAGCAGCATGGGCACGGCGATCTGGGGGAAGTAGGCCGTGTCGGCCGTGATGCGGCTCAGCCAGGCCATGCCGACCAGGGCCACGAAGACGCCGCCGATGAGCAGGCGGCCGTTGCCGACACGGGAGGCGATTCTCGGGGCCAGGCGGGCCGCTCCGAACATGACGGCCGTCACGGGCAGGAACGCCAGTCCGGCGTCGAGCGCGCTGTAGCCCTGTACGCCCTGGAAGAACTGGGTTAGGAAGAAGAACATGGCGAACATGCCGCTCACCACCAGGACCCGAGCCGCATAGGCCCCGGAGCGCTGACGGCTGGAGAACAGGTGCAGCGGCATGATCGGCTGTTCGGCCCGCATCTCGGTCAGAACGAAGGCGCCGAGAAGAAAGGCACCGGCCACGAAAGAGGCGACGGTCACCCGGTTGCCCCAGCCGGCCGACGCGGCCCGGACGAAGCCGTAGACGAGGGACGTCATCCCGAGGGTGGAGGTGGCCGCTCCGGCCAGGTCGAAACGCCCGTGGCGTCGTTCGCTCTCGGGCAGGTAGCGCGGGGCCAGGAAGATCAGCGCCGCTCCGATGGGCACGTTGATGAACAGTCCCCAACGCCACGACACCCAACTGGTGAGCATGCCGCCGAGCACCAGCCCGACACTGCCGCCCCCACCGGCCACNNCGCTGTAGGCGCCGATGGCCCGGGCCCGCTCGGGGCCTTCGCGGAAACTGATCTGCAGCAGGGCCAACGTGGACGGGGCGGCGATGGCGGCGCCCAGGCCCTGGACGGCCCGGGCCGCCAGCAGCCACGTGGCCGACTGGGCCAGGCCCCCCATCAGTGAGGTCACGGTGAACAGGGCGATGCCGGTCACGAACACCCGGCGGCGGCCCAGGATGTCTCCGGCCCGCGCCCCGAGGAGCAGAAATCCGCCAAAGGTCAGCGTGTAGGCGTTCTGTACCCAGGTGAGCCCCGTCGACGAGAAGCGGAGAGCCCGGTGGATCTTGGGCAGGGCGGTGATGACGATGGTGGCGTCGAGGATGATCATCAGGTAGGTGGCCAGGATGATGGCCAGGACGAGCTTCGGATTCGGGCCACTTCCTCGGGAGGAGCGTGGCGGTGAGGAGGGTGCGGGGACGCGTTCGATCAGGGTGGATGTCATGGGGGAAAGAAACTCCGTTCGACAGGCAGACAAGAGCGCTAAAGTGGAGGTAGCCTCCAGAAAGAAGTGGAGGTTCTCTCCGGTTAGTATATGGAGGCAGCCTCCGTTTTGCAACCGTCCGAGGAGAAAGGCCGATGACCAGCGCCGAAACCGTTCCCGAGGTCGCCTCCGCCCGCCCCATGCGGGCCGATGCCCGGCGGAACTACGAGAAGCTCCTCGCCGCGGGCCGTGAGGCCTTCACCGAGGACGGCTCCTCGGCGTCGCTGGAAGAGATCGCCCGTCGGGCCGGGGTCGGTATCGGCACTCTCTACCGGCACTTCCCCACCCNNGCACCCTCTACCGGCACTTCCCCACCCGCCAGGCCTTGCTCGAAGCCGTCTACGTCGAGGAGGTGGAAGCGTTGTGCCGGTCGGCTGAGGACCTGCGCGAAGAGGCACCGTGGGACGCGCTCATGGCGTGGCTGCACCGCTTTGTGGACTACGTGGCCACCAAGGAAGCGTTGGCCCAGGAGCTTTTCGCCTACGTCGACCGTGACGCCGATGTCTTTCGTCACTGCCACACGATGTTCTACACGGCGGGAGAACCGCTGTTGCGACGGGCCCAGGACGCGGGCGTCGTCCGGCCCGATGCGGACATCACCGACGTCGTGCGGATGGTGGTCGGGATCGCAAAAATGCCGTCGGGCACGCCGGAGCAGATCGAACGGGTTCTCGATATGGCTCTCGACGGATTGCGTTTCCGCCCGTAGCCTTCTTCGCTCGTATCCCGTCCTCACCCCGTCTGCGCCGTGGGTTTGGGGATAGCCCCGACACCGGATCGTTGGCGCCCAACGCCGACGCCGCTCATCTTGCTGCGCTGCCGCCGACACCACGCGTGCGCGCCAGCGGCGGTCCGGAGGCTCGAGGCACGGGAGGTCGCCACGCGACAATGCTCTTGTTCTACGTTCACCATCCCGTTCATTTTGGTCGTCGTTTCGATCGCGCTCGTCCCGCTTCTGTGGGCCATGAAGCACGAACGCCTGCAACACGCGTTGGCCGGTCAGACGATGACACGCATGACCCGAGAACGATAGAAGAGTCAAAGTCTGTGGCGGCCTGAGTATGCGACCCTGGCGCCATCAGACGCAACGGGCTCAGCGCGTGGGCGTGATGCCGTACTCGGCCAACCACCACTTGGCTTTGGCCGCCGCATCGGGGTCGGCGGCCAGCGTCGGGTCCTGTCCCAGGTCCTGAGGTGTGGGGCCGATGCGGTCGGCCACCGGTAGCAACGCGTCGAGGTCGAAGCCGTAGACCTTGGCCGCCGTGGCCCCGAGGAGTTGCTTGGTCTCGGGCACCGGCACCTCGCAGAAGTCGGTCTTGAGCTTCGAGGCCGTGTTGGGCCAGGAGCCCTCGGGGTGCGGGTAGTCGGTCCCCCACATGACAGCGTCGAGACCGAGAACGTGGCGCCTCCGGATCTCCTCCTTCGACATGGTGGAGGCCCCGGCGAAGAGGTTGGTGCCGAAGTACTCCGACGGCAGCTTGGAGATCTTCCCTTCGAGCAGGGCCGCCATCTTCTTGGTCGTGTGACCCCCACCCATGTACTGGTCCCACTTCCACTTCGAGTCGGCGATCCAGTAGGCCGCCGCCTCGGTGACGACGAACATGAGATCGGGGTGACGTTCGAAGGCGCCGGAGAACAGCAGGTGCCACGACGGTCGGGCCGCCCACCAGACGACCTCGGCCAGATAGATGCCGAGGTGGCCGTTGTACTCCTCCTGCGGTGCCTCGCCGGAGTGGGTGTGGACGGGCAGATGCGCCGCCGCGCAGGCGGACCAGAAAGGTTCGTAGACCTCGGAGCTGTAGGGCGGGCGGTCACGCCACATGGTCGGGATCATCACGCCCCGGATGCCGGGCTGGGCGGCCGCCCACTCGGCTTCCTCGACGGCGCGGCCCGGGTCGTGGCACAACGGGATCAAGGCGATGCCGGCCCGGCGCTCGGGGCTCGTCGAGCACAGCTCCGACAGAAAGCGGTTGTGGGCCCGGGCTCCGGCGAAGGCACGGTCGGGGTCGGTGATCTCCCCGGCCGCCAGCCCGGCGTTGAAGGGCGGAGAGCCCATGCCGGTGATGGCGTCGGCGTCGGCGAACAGGACGTCGGCCGAGACACCGTCCTGGTCGAGCTCCTTGTCGCGCACCGCCGGGTCGTAGGCGCCTCGAAGACCCTCCTCGTTGGAGGTCTCCCAGCCCATGATGTATTCGAAGTTCGTCTCCAGCTTCTCGGCCCGCTCGGCCTCCTTCTGGGCTACCCAGTCGTCGAAGGCGGGGTGGTAACGAGCTTCGAGATAGGGCCGGTAATCGGCCAGCGGAAGGCCACAGTGGCCGTCGGCGGAGATGATCACGTAGCGCTCGGACACGGCAGCCCCCTTCCGTTGCCCCGATCATCCCACGGCGCTGCCGCCGGTCGCCTCCGGACAATAGGAAAGGGGGCGCCTGGGCGCCCCCTTTCCACACGTGGCGTCGCGCCGGGCCGTGAGCGTCAGATGGTCGGCTTCGGGGCGGTGACGGTGAACGTCGTCAGGTAGGTGGGGTGGGTCCCGGCCCGCACGTCGGCGATGACGTCCCAGGTCCCGGCGGCACACGAGGCGCCGTCGAAGAAGAAGGCGGCGTTGCCGTCGTCATCGAGAATGGCCGTGGGAAGGGGCCCGGTATTAGGTCCGGGTCCACCGTTGACGTCGCCGGTGAAGCCGTCAGCGAAGGAGTCGGGGGTACCGCCGTTGCCGGGCTCCCATCTCCAGCCCTGGCCGCAGCTGCTCTCGAGCTCGGCCGAGCTGATCTCCACCGGCTGCTCGGCGTACAAGGGGGACGTCTCGACGTAGAAGACGGCGTAGACATCGGAGTTGCCGCTTCCACCGTTGGGCCCGAAGTTGGTGTCCCCGGTCTCCACCTCGGCGTTCGGATACCCGGTCACACCGGGGGCGGTGACGACGGGCGGGGTGGCCACCAGCGTGGTGAGGGCGGTGTAATAGGGGGCCGCCTCGAGGCTGGCCTCGATCTGGTCCGAGCCCGGAGCACAGTCGAAGGTCGACTCGGTGTTCACCGTGGCGTTCCCGTCGTCATCGAGGACCACCGCGATGCTGTTGTTGACGCGCCGGGGGCCGGCCGTGGAGCCGCCCTGGAGGCTCTCGTACTGCACTCCGCCCATGCAGGACGCCAGCAGCTGCGACGAGCTGATGTCCACCAGATCTCCGGCGAACGACGGGGACGTCTCCACCTGGATGANNCTTGTGCTGCTTGGCCGGGTGCGCCGCGCACCACGCCACCGAGCCCTTGGACGCCTTGGCCGAAGCGATACCCGACAGGCCCAGCAGCGGCATGCTCACGACGACGCTCAGGGCCACCAACCGTACGAAACCGTGGCGGATGTTCATGTGACTGTGCTCCTTATCCCCAATGAATCCAATGAATCTGTCGGCGGACCGCCCTGCGCCGGTGGTCGCGCTCTCAAAGCCCGACTCCTGACGGATCCCACGTACAGTGCATCTTCTTCTTCAGCGCTCCGTAGCGCTATCGCCACTTTTAGGGAACTTCCCTCTGGTCGGTGTCGAGCAAGGACCTGAAGCGGCTGCTTTGGCCTTGATTAGCGCGGAGTGATTCGCGCTGACTACTCAGAGTGCTAACGACGAGCCGAAGAGGGAGGGAGAAGGAGAGAGACTCGACTACTCAGAGTGCTCTCAGATCTCCAGATCCCTACAGGGGTGAGCCGGGTACCACCTTCGGCCACGGTAGGGCCCGCTCGGCCACGAGAGCGATGTCGAGGAGGAGCTGTTCGCGGTGGTGGCCGGCCAGGACCTGGAGGCCCACGGGGAGGCCGTCGACCAGGCCGGCCGGGATGGAGACGGCCGGGGAGCCGTTCATGTTGGACGGAGCGGTGAGCGCGGCGTTGTTCATGATGGCCCGGGCGAAGCCGATCTCGTGGATCAGATCGGCGCCGGGGATGGTCGAGGGGGGCGGGCCCTCGGCGGCGAAGGCGACGTCGGGGTTGGTCGAGGCCATGACGAAATCGGCCCCCGCGAAAAGGTCGGCCATGGCCTCGTTCAGCTGGCGGCGGTAGGACTCGATGGAGGCGGCCCGTTCCAGACTGAAGCGCTCCCGGGCCGATTCGAGACCCATGCGCATCTCCGGTGAGAGCTCGTCGATGCGGTCGGGATAGGCACTGCCCAGGCTGACGATGAAGCTCACCTGGCCGGCCATGGCCCATTGGCCGCGTAGCGGCGGGAGCTCGGGCCGGAGGTCCACGATCTTCAGTCCGGCCGCCATGGCCAGTGTCTCGGCCGCGCCGACGACGACGTCGGCCACCTCGGCGCGCACCCGGGCCGTGCCCAGGTCGGGCACGATGACGGCGGTCTTGCCGGCCAGGTCATGGGTCCCGAGGGCCGCCTCCCAACCGCCGACGGCGGGCAGGCTCAGAGGATCCCTCTGGTCGAACCCGTTGCAGGCGTCGAAGAAACGGGCGGTGTCGCGCACCGACCGGCTCAGGCATCCGAGGACGCTCGTGAGCGGCTCGATCCCGGCGGCGGGCCCCTTGGGGATGCGCCCGTAGGTGGCCTTCAGGCCGAACAATCCCGAGAAGGCGGCGGGGATCCGAATCGATCCACCTCCGTCACTCCCCGTTGCGATGGGCAGCAGGCCGCCCGCCACCGCGGCCGCGGTCCCGCCCGATGAGCCGCCGGGCGTACGGGAGAAGTCCCACGGGTTGCGCGTCGTGCCGTGGAGCTGTGTCGAGGTGCAGTTGATGCCCCCGAACTCGCTGGCCGTGGTCTG
>PKWD01000264.1 GCA_003131945.1 Acidimicrobiaceae bacterium | reverse complement strand
CCTCCTGGGCGCGGCGCTCGGCTTCCGTCTCTTCGGCCTCACGCTTGTTCCGGCTGTTCTCCAGCGGTACGGCGGCCGGCAGCGAATTCCACTCTTCGACTACGGCATCGGCCAGGGTCGACCACTCGGTCACGGCCCATGGTCCAAAGTCCCTGTTGGACAAAGTCGCGCAGGCGAGGCCGGCCACCGGGTCCACCCACAGGAAGCCTCCGGCCCGGCCGAAATGGCCGAACGTCTCCGCAGTGGTCCGTGTGCCCGTCCAGTGAGGGTCCTTGGTGCCTTTCACCTCGAAGCCGAGTCCCCAGTCGCACGGATCGAATCGGCCGTATCCCGGGAGCACGCCGCGCAGACCCGGGAAGGCCACGTCCGTTGCCGCCGCCAATGTGGCGGGTGAGACGATGGTGGGCGCCAGTAACTCCGCGGCCAGGGCCAGAAGGTCCTTCATCGGACCCTGTGCCCCGGAAGCCGGCGAGCTCCCGGGTACGAGTGCGGTAGCGGTCATGTGGAGCGGGGTGAGGACGCCCCCGGCGAGGTAATCGGCGAAGGGCATGTGTGCGTGCTGGGCCAGGGCGTCCGCCAACAGCTCGAAGGCGATGTTGGAGTAGATGCGCATCCTCTCCGGTGCCGCCACTGGTACGGGCGAATCGGGTCCGAGTCCTGAAGCATGCGAAAGAAGGTGACGTACGGTGCTTCGAGGTGGCCCCACCGGTTCGTCGAGCGAGATCGTCCCTTCCTCGACGGCGACGAGGACGGCCATGGTCACGAGGAGTTTTGTCATCGACGCCCAGGCGAAAGGTCGCTCGATGTCGCCGACGTCATCGACGACGGTGGCGCTTTCGCGGCCGGCGGATCCCGTCGACCGGACCACGCCGCCGGNNCCACCGGCCACCAGGTGACGAGTTCGAGGGCGCCCATGGTCCTAGGCCGTCCTCACGCGCTCGTCGCCCACTCGGTCATCTCGGACCGGTGGCGCGCGTAGTCGATCTTGCCGGCGGGCGAGCGTTCGATGCTGGTGACGAACCGGACGCGTTTCGGTGCCTTGAATCCGGCCAGGCGACCCTTCACGTGGTCGACGAGTTCCTGCTCACTCGGCCGTGCTGTATGCGGCTTCAACTCCACCACGGCGGCCACGACTTCGCCGAAGCGCTTGTCGGGGATGGCCACGGCGACGGCGTCACGGACCGTCGGGTGGGTCTTCAACGCTTCTTCGACCTCTTCGGGAAAGACCTTCTCCCCGCCGGTGTTGATCACCACGGAACCGCGCCCGAGTAGCTGGATGGACCCGTCGGTGTCGACGGTGGCGAAGTCGCCGGGGATCGAGTACCGCACGCCGTCGATCTCCTTGAAGGTCGCGGCCGACTTCTGTTCGTCTTTGTAGTAGCCGACCGGGTTGCGGCCACCGAGGGCGAGGACGCCGATCTCGCCCGAGCCGGGGATCACGCTCTTGCCTGTGTCGGGATCGAGAACCCGCACGTCGGGACCGAGAGTGAAGTGGGCGGTGTGTTCCGTCGAGGCGCCGCTCGACACCGAGGCACCGATCCCGAGGGCTTCGGAGGAGGAGAAGGCGTCGATCAACATCATGGTGGCGTGGTGTCGGAGCAATCCCCGTTTCGTCTCTTCGCTGAACATGACACCAGACGAGATCATGGCCAGCAGTGTGGACAACCTCCATCGGCCCGGATGCTCGTCGAGGGCGGCCAGGATGGGCCTGGCGAAGGCGTCACCCACGATGGCGATGACATTGACGCTCTCGCGATCGATGGTGTCGAGCAACTCCACCGGGTCGAAACGACGGTTCGTGAGCGTGACGACGCAGCCCCCGATGTTGAGGGACCCGATCGAGGTGAACGATCCGGTTCCGTGCATGAGGGGACAGGCGGGCACGATGCGGGGACCGGCCCCGACGATCGCCTTGCGGATACCTTCGAGACCCCCATCCTCGGGGACACGCAGGAGGTTGCCGGCGTTGATGCGGCTGAAGAGGTCGTCCTGGCGCCACATGACGCCTTTGGGCATGCCCGTGGTTCCACCCGTGTACAGCATGAGAAGATCGTCGCCACTGCGGCCCCAGGGTGCGGTCACCTTGTCCGTCTCCACCGAGGCGAGAGCTTCATAGGGGGTGGCCCATCCGGGGCAGGGCCCGGAGTCGTCGTCGACCCACAGCCAGGTCCGTACACCGGGTACCCGTTGGCGTAGGCCCTCGATGCGGTCGACGAAAGTGCCGTGGAAGATCACGGCCACGGCGTCGGCGTTGTCCCAGAGATAGACGAGCTCGTCGTCGGTGTAGCGGTAGTTGGTGTTCACGGGGACGAGCCCGATCTTGAACATGGCGAATGTCGACTCGAGGTACTCGGTGCCGTTGTAGAGATAGTGGGCCACCTTGTCCTGGCGCCCGACTCCGACACCGAGAAGGGCCTTGGCCACGGCGTTGGCCCGGCGGTCGAATTCGGCCCAAGTGACGCCCCTCTCGCCATGAATAAGGGCGGGAGCAGTGGGAATCGTGTCGGCGACAGCCTCCCAGACGTCGGCGAAATTCCAATCGGTCACCCATACAGCCTACGCTTCGCGCCGTGGATCTCGCCCTTCCGGGAGAAGAGCACCCGGCGCGGCGCGCGTTCCGTCGATGGCTGGCCGAGCATCGAGGTCCGACGGCGCGCCAATTGGCCGATGCCGGCTATGTGGCGCCGCACTGGCCCCGTCCATGGGGCCTCGGCGCCGATCCGGTGGATCAACTCGTCATAGATGATGAGATGCGGCGTGCCGGCGTGCGTCGGCCGTCCAACCAGATCGGGATCGGGTGGGCAGGTCCCACGCTGATCTATGCCGGCACGGACGCCCAGAAAGAGCGGTACCTACGCCCGTTGCTGGCGGCCGAGGAGATCTGGTGCCAGCTCTTCAGNNGCCGGGGGCCGGCTCGGACCTGGCCGGCCTATCCACCCGCGCCGAGCGCGACGGTGACGAGTGGGTGGTCACCGGCCAGAAAGTCTGGACCAGCTTCGCCCATATCGCTTCCCTCGGGATACTCCTGGCCCGCACCGACCCCGACGCGCCCAAGCACAAGGGAATCTCGTACTTCATCTGTCCCATGGACGCTCCGGGCGTCACGATCCGGCCCATCGTCGACATGACCGGTGATCATTCCTTCAACGAGGTGTTCCTCGACGGGGTCCGCCTGTCACGGGACCACCTCGTCGGTGAGGTCAATGGTGGGTGGGCCTTGGCCAAGGTGACGCTCGGTAACGAACGGGTCTCGCTGTCGGGGGAGGGAGCCCTTTGGGGCCAAGGCCCCACCGCCGGAGATCTGGTCGACCTGGTGCGGCGCGCCGGCGGGACACCGGACCGGTTGCTTCGGGACCGGCTCGTGCGCGTCTGGGCCGAGGGCGAGATCCTCAGACTCATCCGCCTGCGGACAGTGAGCGCGGCGGTGGCTGGGCGGGCCCCGGGCCCGGAAGCGTCTGTCCGCAAGGCCCTGGCCGACGACCACGGTCAACGGATCATGGAGGTGGCGAAGGACCTCTCCGGTGCGCACGGCCTCACCGACGCGGGGCCCTTCGAGGCGCTGACCGCCCGGCGCCCCCGAAGTGGTTCGCCCCGGGAGGACGACGGTCCTTCTCTGGAGACCGGCCATGAATGGCCCCCGGCGATCTGGTCGTGGGGCTATCTGTTCGCCCGCGCCTTGACCATCGGTGGCGGGACGGCCGAGGTGCAGCGCAACATCATCGCCGAACGGGTTCTGGGCCTTCCGTCCTCATGAGCCGTCTCCGGTTCCCAATTCGGCGACCCGTCGGACAAAAGCGGCGAAGGCGTCCGGGTGGGAGATATGCGAGCCATGGGCGGCACCCGGGAATTCGACGACCTCGTTGGCGGGGAGGAGATCGACCAACGCATCGATGGCCCGGCGGTGGTGGGGGATCGACCGGCTCCCGCGCCCGAGAAGAACGGGAACGACGATGCCGGCGAGGTCGATCGGCGGATGCTCCCGTCGGATGTCGACGAGCTCGGCCATGAGCGCGGGGCCGTCCGCCCGGCGCTCGGCACGCGCGCTCTCGGGAAGTCGGCCCCAGGCATCGTCGCTCACGACCCGTCGGAAGAACGACTCGGCGAACGCGGCAGGGTCCTCGGCCGGCGCGTTCCGGTTCGCCCGTCTCGGCCACCAGTCTGTCCAGGGCAGCGGCGNNGGCGAGATCAGCCTGGAATGCTCGCGGGCCGGCGCCGCGGCCGCCGCGCCGAGAGCGACGTCCCCCCCGTAGGAGTGGCCCACGACGACCGACGGTCGTCCATCCACGATCGCCACCAGGTCGGCCACATGGTCCTCCAGCGTGGTGGCAGGAGCGATGCCGTCGCGCGAGCGGTGGTATCCCCGGCGGTCATAGGTCACGACATGGAGATCCGGAAGCCGGCGTACCACGCGGGCGAAGCTCGTTCCGCGGTCGAGGGATCCGTGGACGAGCACCACAACCAACGACCCTTCGGATCCTGATGCGGGATGGTCCACCACGTGGAGACCAGGTGGTTTCTCGGTCAACGTCGTGGTCGCTGGCTTTTCCGTCGGAGACAGGTCATGCATCCGACGCAGGGGTCGCCGGAACCCTCGCCGTGGGTGGCGTGGGCACGACAGGGTCCCGGGAGAATGGGGGCATCGAGGCAAGAGGGTAACCCGAGCGGCCCGATTCGACAGAGGGGCCCCGGTAGGATCACGAGCGATGGCTGATCAGCAACGTGCCGTTCCCGGTGCCCCCACCGGGGGTGCCTTCGGACCCAACGCCTGGTTGGTCGACGACATGTACGAGGAGTATCGCAGCGATCCCAGCTCGGTGAGCGAGAGCTGGCGGGAGTTCTTCGCCGACTACCGGTCCGACGGTGCGACGCCTGCTGGTTCGGCTCCGGCGTCGCCCAACGGTGCATCAGCAGGGACCAACGGCGCACCGACGTCGGCCAACGGTGCCCCGACAGGTGGGGCCACGGTGGTGGCACCCCCGATTGCGGCGGCCACCGACGCCAGCGTGGTCGTGGCGGCCGGCCCGTCGCCGACGACGACACCAACACCGGCGGCTGCACCGGCAGCTGTCCCGCCGGCGGCGACCGACGATCCCGCACCCGTGCCGCTGCGCGGGGCGGCGGCACGGATCGCCGTCAACATGGAGGCGTCGCTGGCCGTGCCCACGGCTACGAGCGTGCGGACGGTGCCGGCCAAACTGCTCGAGGTCAATCGGTCGATGCTGAACCAGCACCTGGTCCGGACGTCGGGAGCCAAGGTCAGCTTCACCCATCTCATCGGCTATGCCGTGGTGCAGGCGCTGCAGGCGGTGCCGGCTCTCAACGCCACCTTCGTCGAGCACATCGACGAGAAGGGCACGGCCGGGGTGGTCCACCATGACCATGTCGGTCTCGGTCTGGCCGTCGACGTGCTCAAGAAAGACGGAACCCGCACCCTGCTCGTTCCCGTTGTCCGTCACGCCGAGAGCCTGGATTTCCGGGCCTTCGTCGTCGCCTACGAGGACCTGGTGCGCAAGGTCCATACCCAGAAGGTGTCGGCCGACGACTTCGCCGGGGCCACCGTGACCCTGACCAACCCGGGCACGCTCGGAACGGTGCAGTCCGTGCCCCGCCTCATGCCGGGACAGGGAGCCATCATCGGGGTGGGATCGCTCGGCTATCCGGCGGAGTACCAGGCGGCGGACCGGCGCAGCCTGGCCGCCCTCGGTGTCGGTCCCGTGGTCACTCTCACGTCGACATACGACCACCGGATCATCCAGGGAGCAGAGTCAGGTCTGTTCCTCACGCACATGGCCGAGTGCCTGACCGGGGAGCACGGGTTCTACGAGAGCGTCTTCGCCGCCATGGACGTGCCCTATGAGCCGGTGCGGTGGCAAGCCGACGTCAACGCTGTCGACAGCGAACACCAGCGTCTGGTGAAGCAGGTGCGGGTGCAGAGTCTCGTGAACATGTACAGGGTCCGGGGCCACCTCATTGCCGACCTCGATCCGTTGTCAGCCGAGCCCCGGCACTTGCACGCCGAGCTCGATCCGACGACCTACGGGTTGACGTTGTGGGACCTCGACCGGGAGTTCGTGGTCGACGGGTTGGCCGGACGCGACACCTTGAGACTGGCCGAGGCCCTCGATATCCTGCGCGACGCCTACTGCCGGACGCTCGGGATCGAATACATGCACATCCAGGATCCCGAGCAGAAAAGGTGGATCCAGCACCACGTCGAGGGCGTCCCGGCCACCTTGTCCCCACAGGAGCAGCGTCACATCCTCGATCGGCTCAATGCGGCTGAAGCCTTCGAACGCTTTCTGCACACGCGCTATGTGGGGCAGAAGCGGTTCGGTCTGGAGGGCGCCGAGTCCACCATCGTTCTCCTCGACACCCTGCTCGACGAAGCCGCCGCCGCCGGCATCACCGAGGCGGTACTGGGCATGGCCCACCGGGGCCGCCTGAACGTACTGGCCAACATCGTGGGCAAGTCCTACGGCGAGAT
>PKWD01000442.1:10266-10610 GCA_003131945.1 Acidimicrobiaceae bacterium | reverse complement strand
GTTGTCCCTGTAGTGTCCCGGTCGGCTGTCGCTGGTGAAGCGGCCGTCATGGCGGCCGCGATGAGCATCATCATGGCGATGATGGCCACGATGACGATCAGCAGGTCCACGGAGTGGGTGAGCATGGAAATCGCCAGGATGGCGGCGACGATGGCCAACAGCTGGACGATGGACCCGTTCGGCTCCCGGTAATCCGTTTCCGGTCCCGATTCGTCACGGTCACCGTGCCATGCGCCGTTACCGGCAACGCCGGCCGCCTCGGGGTGATCCCCGTTGGTGGACTGCGCCCGGACGACGATGTCGGACGCCTCCGAGATGTCGCTCATGCGGCCAGCCCGCGGCTC
>PKWD01000442.1:4346-10243 GCA_003131945.1 Acidimicrobiaceae bacterium | reverse complement strand
CCACCGCCACCTCGTTGGCGGCGTTCAGCCACGCCGGGGCGAGTCCGCCGGCCCGACCGGCCTGCTCGGCCAGATCGAGACAGACAAAGACGTCGCGGTCGGGCTGCTCGAAGTCGAGACGGTTCAACGTGGCCCAGTCGATGGCACCGAACGGGTGCTTGAGTCGGTCGGGGTAGGCGAGGGCATAACCGATGGGTAGGCGCATATCAGGATTCGAGAGCTGGGCGACGGTGGCACCATCGGTGAACTCCACCATTGAGTGTACGACGGACTGTGGATGAATAATCACCGCCATCCGGTCGTAATCGACCCCGAACAACTCGTGGGCCTCGATGACCTCGNNCGAGGCCCTTGTTCATCAAGGTCGACGAGTCGACGCTGATCTTGGGCCCCATCCGCCAGGTGGGATGGGCCAACGCCTCCTCAACTGTCACCCCCTGGAGCTCAGCCCGGGTCCGTCCCCGGAACGGGCCTCCGCTGGCGGTAAGCACCAGTCGCGCCACCTCGTCGGGAGCCCGGGCCGCCCGCAGGCACTGGTGCAACGCGCAGTGCTCGGAGTCGACCGGCACGATCTCAGCCCCCGGGGTGAGGCGGGCTCGTTGGACGACCGGGGCCCCGGCGATCAGCGATTCCTTGTTGGNNCGAGCCGACGGCCCGCCTCCAGGGCGGCCAGTGTCACCGGCAGACCGGCGAACCCGACCACGGCGTTCACCACCACCTCCCCGAGGGGGGCGATGGCCGCCAGTCCCTCGACCCCCGTGACCACATCGGTGCCCGGTGGCAGCGCCGATGCCAGGTCGACGGCAAGCGCGGCGTCGCCGATGGCGACGACCTCGGGCCGGAACTGGCGCGCCTGGGCGGCGAGGAGGTCGACCGAGCGCCATGCGCCGAGGGCGACGACCCGGAACCGACCGGGTTCGGAGCTGATCACATCCAGGGCCTGGCTGCCGATCGACCCCGTGGACCCCACGATGCTGACCGTGACCGGTTGCCCCGATCGCTCCTGGCCCCCCGTCATCGGCGTGGCCCCTTTCCGCACCTCACCCGAGGTGGAGCACTCGGACCAGATAATACGTCGCAGGCAGGACGAAGAGCAGGCCATCGACCCGGTCGAGCACCCCTCCATGGCCCGGCAGGAGCGAGCCCATGTCCTTCAGATTGAGGTCCCGCTTGATCAGCGACTCGCACAGGTCCCCGATGGGGCTCAGCACCGCCGCCACCACCCCGAGGACGGCCGCCTTGGCCGGGGTCCACGGGTGCACGTGACCGGTGAGGGCCGCCGACACCAGGACGGCGAACACGGCCCCGCCGATCAGGCCTTCCCAGGTCTTGTGGGGACTCACGTTCGGCGCCAACGGATGGCGGCCCCGCCAGCCACCGATCACGAGGGCCCCGACGTCGGCCGCCACGGTGGCCACGACGGCCCCGAACAGGAAGGCGACACCGTGACGATCAGGGTATTGGCTGGGGGCGAGCATGAGCCCGGCGAACGAACCGAGGAGGCCGACCCAGGCGAAGCCGAAGACGGTGGCGGAGATGCCGGCCACCGGTGACCCCCGCTCGGCTCCCACCAGGTACCAGACCATCGAGGCGACGATCAGCAGGACGAGGACCAAAGGCAACGCCGAGACACCCTTGGCATAGGCCGCCACCATGGCGGCGCCGGTGGCGACCAGACCGAGCAGGGTCGCCGGATGGCTCCCGGATCGTCGGAGCGCGGCGTAGGCCTCGGCTGCGGCCAGGACGACGACCACGGTGGTGAGCGCCACGGTGGCGACGCTGCCGAGCTCGAAGCAGGCCACGGCGACCGCCGCGAAACCGAGCCCGGTGGCCACCGACAGCGGGACATTGCGGCCGGAGCCACCGCCGGGCCCCTCAGGGGTCGGAGCCCGTCGTCTGCGACTCCTAGCCCCCGGGACGGCGGCCGGGGAGTGGGGATCCGACGATGCCCGCAGCGGCGACGAGCTGATCGAGGGAACCCCGTTGGCCCCCGTGGTGGTGCGCGCCCCGGGGAGCTCCGGTGTCACATCCTCGTCGGTCTCGATCGAGGCCTGTGTGCCCCTCGGTGCCGCCGTCACCTTGCCGTGGTCGACATCCGCCTCACCGGGGCGAGCGCCGGTCGTACTCTCCGGTCGCGACGCCCAGTCCGTGGCCATCCCCGCCGCGGGCGTGCCGAGATCATCGAATTCCCATGGCTGGCGTTCTTCGAGCGGTGTCTCCTCCAACGCACCCACACGCGTGGTTTCGTCCGCCAACAGCGACGGGTCGAACGAACTGTCGTCCCACTCGTGCCGGTGCTCGCGCCAGGCCGGCCCGGCGTCGCCCGAAGCCGACCAGTCCCCCTGCTCGACGTCGTTTTCGCTGCGTCGATCGAGGACGGCCGGGATCTGGCCGGTGGGAGGATCCGTCCAGTGGGGCAGATCCGTCGACAGCGGGGTTTCACCCAAGGTGTCGTCGGTGTCGTCCAACCATGCCGGTACCGGACGCCTGTGCTCGCCGCCGCCGGCGTCGGGAGTCGTCCATCGCTCGACCTCGTCGTTCTCGGCGTCGGCCCGGTAGCTCCCTTCGGTCGACGTCACGGGTCCGGTGGCGTCGTCGGGATAGGCAGCGGCACCGGTCGACGGCCCCGCCGTCGACGACGGGCTGTTCGGAGCCACAGGAGCGGTCCCCACCGGCTCGGCACCGATGATCCGGACGCGCTCGGTGACAGGGTCGGCGAAAGAATCCGTCTCCGACTCGTACCCGTCCTCGTCGCCCTCGTCCACGTCGCCTCCTGACCGGCCCCAGGGGCCGGGCTGGGTCAGATTTCGAGCAGCTCCTGCTCCTTGTGGGCCAGGAGCTTGTCGACCGCCGCCACCATCTCCCGTGTGAGCTTTTCCAGATCGCTCTCGACCCGCTCGAGGTCGTCAGAGGAAAGGTCGCCGTCACGCTCCAGCGCCTCGAGCTCGTGACGCGCCGCGCGCCGGAGATTCCGGATGGCGACGCGCCCCTCCTCCGCTTTGTGACGCACGACCTTCACCAGGTCCTTGCGGCGCTCCTCTGTGAGAGGTGGGAAGGCCAGGCGGATCACATTGCCGTCGTTGGACGGCGTAATACCCAGATCCGAACCCTGGATGGCCTTCTCGATGGCCGTGAGGGTGGTCTTGTCATAAGGGGAGATCACGAGCATGCGCGCCTCGGGCACACTCAGCCCCGCCACCTGGCGCAGCTCCACTTCGGCCCCGTAGATGTCCACGCGCAGGTGTTCGACCAGGCCGGAGGTGGCTCTCCCCGTGCGGACGCCTCCGAACTCCGTCTGGGTATGCCCCACCGCCTTCTCCATGCGGTCCTTGGCGTCGGCCAGGACCACCAGGGACAGGTCGTCGTCCATCACTGGATCAGCGTACCGATCTCGTCGCCGGCGAGCGCACGGCGGAGGTTCCCCGGCCCCATCAGGTCGAAGACCAGGACAGGAAGCCCGTTGTCCTTGCAGAAGGTAATGGCCGTGAGGTCCATGACCCGGAGGTCTCGGTTGACCACATCCATGAAGGCGAGCTTGTCGTAGCGCGTCGCCGTGGGGTCGAGCTTGGGGTCGGCGCTGTAGACCCCGTCCACCCCCGAGTGGGTGCCCTTCAGCAGGATCTCCGCCTCGATCTCGGCCGCCCGCAAGGCGGCGGAGGTGTCGGTGGTGAAATAGGGATTGCCCATACCGGCGGCGAAGATGACGACCCGCCCCTTCTCGAGATGGCGGATGGCCCGGCGTCGGATGTAGGGCTCGGCCACTTCGGCCATGTGCACCGCCGACAGGACGCGCGTGGGAGGGCCGAGGCGCTCGACCGCATCCTGTAGAGCCAGGGCGTTGATGACCGTGGCCAACATGCCCATGGTGTCGGACGTGGTCCGGTCCATCCCCTGGCCGGTTCCGGTCGTCCCCCGCCAGATGTTGCCGCCCCCCACCATGATGGCCAGCTCCAGATCGAGCTCTTCTCGGACAGTGGCGATCTCACGCGCCAGGCGCTCGACGACGGCGGCGTCGATCGTCTCGTCCGAGGCCGAGGAGGCGAGCGCCTCGCCCGACATCTTGAGTACGACACGACGACGGGATTTCACCCCGTTGCCTGACGCTGGACCGCCCGATCCCGTCACCGCCGCGGCCTGGGACCTAGCCGCCGACGACGACCTGAGCGAATCGCACGATTTCGGCGCTCCCGATCAGGTCGGCGATGCTGCGCTTCTCGTCCTTGGCATACGGCTGCTCGAGCAGGCACCGCTCCTTGAACCAGCCGTTCATGCGGCCTTCGACGATCTTGGGCAGAGCCGCGTCAGGTTTGCCCTCGTTGCGTGAGATGACCTCCACTGTGGCCCGTTCCGCCGCCACCTCCTCCTCGGGAACATCCTCTCGACGAAGGTAGACGGGACGGGCAAAGGCGATGTGGACGGCGACGTCGTGGGCCAGTTCTTCGGTGGCGGCCTTGATCTCGACCATTACGGCGTTGACTCCCCGACCCGACTGCATGTGGAGGTAAGTGCCGAGTGTGCTGCCATCACCCAGTTCGAAGCGGACCACCTGCCCGAGCGAAATGTTTTCCTTGAGAGTCGTCTTCAGCTCGTCGATGGCCCCGGCCGCGTCCTTGGCGGCCACATCGCCTTTGATCGCCACCGCTTCGGCCAATTCGCTGTCCAGTGACACGAAAGCCTCCGACATGGCAACGAAGTCCGTCTCACTGCGCAGCTCCACGATGGACGCGTTGCGTCCCGACACCCCGAGCGCCACGGCACCCTGCGTCGCTTCGCGGTCTGCCCGCTTGGCCGCGCCAGCCAGGCCCTGCTCCCGCAGCCACTGCTTGGCCGCTTCCATGTCGCCATCCTTCTCTTCCAGGGCGCGCTTGGAGTCGAGCATGCCCGCGCCGGTGGCCCGGCGCAGACTCTGAACATCCTTGGCGGTAAAGGCGGCCATGAACGTCAGCCCTCCTCGGCCGGCGCCACGGTAGGGCTCGCGGGCGGTTCCTCGGCCGGGGTTTCACTCGGGGCGACCTCTGTCGCCGAAGATTCCGGTGCCGTCACGGACGCCGTCGGAGCATTCTCCGCCGGGGCCGCCTCGGTGGCAGTGGCCGGAGCCGGAGTGGCAGTGGCCGGAGCCGGAGCAGTGGCAGCCGGGGGCGGAGCGGACGCAGAACCCCCGTTGGCCGATGCCTCACCCGCTCCCGCCGCAGGATCCTCGGGTGCGATGCCGGCACTCGGGTCGAGTGTCCCCGTCGTACCGGCGCCGGCCCGTCGGAGCTGTCCCCGAGGTGTCGGTGCCGGTGCCGGTGGTGCCACCTTGCGTTGATGTTCGGCGACCCACCGGCCCTCGATGACCGCCTCTGCCAGCACTCGGCACATGAGCGCACCGGACCGGATGGCGTCGTCGTTTCCGGGGATCACGTAGGTGATCACATCCGGGTCGCAGTTCGTGTCGACCACGGCCACGATCGGCATACCGAGCTTGTTGGCCTCGGTGACGGCGATGTGCTCCTTCTTCGTGTCGATCACGAAGACCGTGTCCGGGAGTCGGTCGAGGTCCCGGATACCACCGAGGTTGCGCCGGAGCTTCTCCAGCTCCCGGCGGTGCTTCAAGCCTTCCTTCTTCGGCATGGCGTCGAAGTCGCCGGCCCGCTCCATCGCCTCGTACTCCCGGAGTTTGCCCGTCCGCGACGAGATCGTCGTGAAGTTGGTCAGCATCCCGCCCAGCCACCGCTCGTTGACGAAGGGCATTCCGCAGGCCCGGGCATAGGTGGCGATGGGTCCTTGGGTCTGCTTCTTGGTGCCGACGAAGAGAACGATCCCCCCCTTCGCCACCAGGTCCCTGACGTACCCGTAGGCCTCTTCGAGACCGGCCAGGGTCTTGTTCAGATCAATGATGTAGATCCCGTTGCGCT
>PKWD01000442.1:0-4332 GCA_003131945.1 Acidimicrobiaceae bacterium | reverse complement strand
CGGCGCTGCGCCCCCGCAGAGGGACGACCGTGGACGCGCTCGGGTGCTTCGGTGTGTTCATGACTTCCCCACCGGGGGGTGAGGAACGCCTTATCGTACTCGACCCCCGCGGCCTCTTTCACATGCCGCCGGCCCTTGAGGCCCGTCGGACCCCAGGCCAATCGGCCGGGTTCTCGTCAGCCGGTTCGGGCGACGCTCTGTTGGCTTCCCCGCCGTCCGCCGCTGGCCCGGCCCCGGGCCGGAGGGTCCGTCCCGTCGGTCGACCGATCGCTCAGACGGGCCCGAAGCTGGAGAACGGCCTTGGTATGAATCTGGCAGACCCGGCTCTCGGTCACACCGAGGATCTCCCCGATCTCCGCCAGGGTGAGACCTTCGTAGTAGTAGAGCGACAGCACCGTCCGTTCCCGGTCGCCGAGCTGCATGATGGCCTGGGACAGGATCTCCTTGGATTCCTTGTCCTCGAACATCGCCACCGGTCCGGCCGACGCGTCGGGGATGGTGTCACCGAGGGTGGTGCGCTCGCTGCGGTCGCCTCCGACCAGAAAGACCTCGTCCAGGGCGGCCACACCCACGAAGGAGATCTGACGGAGGATGTCCTGGAGGTCTTGTTCCGAGATGTCGAGCTCGTCGGCCACCTCGGCATCGGTCGGCGTCCGCAACAGCGTCGCCTCCAACGATGCGTAGGCCTGTTCCACCGACCGTGCTTTGGCCCTCACAGATCGCGGCACCCAGTCGATGGCACGGAGCTCGTCGATGATGGCGCCCCTGATACGGGGAATGGCATATGTCTCGAACTTGACCTGCCGGACCGGGTCGTACCGGTCGATGGCGTCGATCAGCCCGATGACCCCGTAACTGGCCAGGTCCGCGCCGTCGACATGTTGGGGGAGACCAACCGCCACACGGGCGGCTACGTACTTCACCAGCGGTGAGTAAAGGACGATCAGCTGGTCGCGGATGCGACGGTCGCCACTCTGCTTGTACTCCACCCACAAACGGGCCGTCGAGCCGTCGTCCTCTGTCACCGACTCTCCCTATGCTCGGGGGTGCGTCGCTCCGTAGACGGAGAGCAACCGCTCCTTGCTGACATGAGTGTAGACCTGGGTCGTCTGGAGGCTGGCGTGCCCGAGCAGTTCCTGCACGACCCGCAGGTCGGCACCGCCATCGAGAAGGTGCGTGGCGAAGCTGTGCCTGAGGGCATGGGGGTGCGTCGGAACAGGCGAACGACGCTCCAGGAGCCTGCGGACGTCACGGGGCCCCAGCCGCCGGCCCGCCTGATTGAGGAAGACCGCCTCCCCGGGCGAATCCGGTCCGGCCCAAGGCTCTCGCCCGTGCTCCATCCAGCGTGCGACCGCCCCGGCGCAGAGATCGTGCATCGGCACCCGCCGCTGGCGGCCGCCCTTTCCCCAGACCGTGACCACCCTGCTCCGGACGTCGATGTCGCTGCGATCAAGGCCGCACAGTTCCGCCACCCGTAGGCCGCACCCGTAGAGGAGCTCCAGAACGGCGTCGTCGCGCGCCCTGGTGGCCGCCTTCCGATCGCCTGTGGCGGTGGACCCACGATTGCCCGGTGGGGACGGCGTGGCGGCGGCGCGCTCGCCGGAGGCGGGGCCGTCGAGCATGGCCGCGAGCTCGCCACGGTCGAGGACCCGCGGCAGGCGGGCGCCCCCGCTCGGAGCGGTCAGCCGGCGCGCCGGATCGACGCCCACGTCCCCCCGGCGCGCCGACCACGAGAAGTAGCACCGCAGCGCCGCCGCCTTGCGCGCCATCGTGGTCCGCGCGTAACGCCGTGTCGACAGAAACGCCAGGTACCGGCGCAGAAGGAGACGGTCGACATCAGCCGGTTCGGTTACTCCCCCTCTGTCGGCCCATTCGCCGAAGGCCCGGACGTCGCCGCGGTACGCACGCACGGTTTCGGGCGACAAACCACCCAGAGAACGCGAGAACGCCTCGACGTTCCAGGCCATAGCCCCACGTTACCTGTGGCCCAGCCCACCTGGAGCTATCCTCTGGCTCCGGTGGAGGGTGCCACCCCGCGTGACTGGGCGGGACCCCCTTTGCGGGGCGAGGCCACCCTGACACCGGGACGTCGACAGCCTGACAGGGAGGAAAGCCAACCGTGCCTGACCGCATCGACCGGAGATCGTTCCTAGCCCGGGGGGCCGCCGGCGCCGCCGGTGTCGCCGCCGCCAGTATGGGGGCGGGCGGTCTACTGGCCGCCTGCAGCTCAGGGACCGGTTCGGGTGCCCCCAAGTCGACGGGTCCGCGCGACGGCATCTCGAGCGCCACGCCGAAAACCGGCGGCAGCCTGATCTTCGGGGTCGAAGCCGAGGAGACGAGTTTCGACCCCGCCACGGGCCGCTTCGACGAGACCGGGGTCCTCTATGCCCGCACCGTCTTCGACCCCCTCACGATCATCGCCCAGGACGGCAGCGTCCAGCCCTACCTGGCCAAGTCGGTGACACCCAACGAGGAATACACCACGTGGACCATCGAGGTCCGCCCCGGCGTGCTCTTCCACGACGGCACCACCTGTGACGCCGCCGCCATCGCCGGCAGCCTCGAGCACTTTCTCACCGGCGAGCTCGGCATCAGCCTCACCCCGTCGCTCACGTCGCCGGACACGAGCGCCATCACCGCCCCCGACGCCAACACCGTGGTCATCACCCTCAAGCAGCCCTGGGTACCCTTCCCCGCCTATCTCGCCGGGGGTATCGGGGGCCAGGGCGGCTACATCATCGCCCCCTCCATGATCGCCAACAAGAACGGTGGCATGCACCCGGTCGGCAGCGGACCCTTCGTCTTCGAGGACTGGGTGCCGAACAGCCATTTCACCTCCAAGCGCAACCCGCATTACTGGCGCACCGGACAGCCTTATCTGGACCAGATCACCTACATGCCTATCGTCGATGCCGATTCCCGGGCCTCGTCGCTCAAGTCGGGCACCATCGACATCATGCACACCGACGTCCCCGAGGTGATCCTGCAGTTCCGCGACAACGACAGCTACGGCTTCATCGACGACTCGCAGCATGTCGTGGGCGAGCCCGACATGAACTTCATCATGTGCAACCTGGCGAAAGCGCCCATGGACAACATCAAGGTGCGCCGGGCCATGGCCATGGCCATCGACTCCAAGGCGTACTCGAGGATTATCGACCTGAACGTGAACGCCCCCACCAACCAGCCCTTCGTCCCCGGGTCGCCCTACTACACGCCCAACAGTGGTTACCCGGCCTTCGACCCGACCGCCGCAAAGGCCCTCGTCAAGGAGGTCGAGAGCGAGACGGGCCAGCCCGTGTCCTTCTCCCTGTCCACCACGACGTCGGGATCGGCCATTCAGGCGGCCGAGTATCTCCAGGCCCGGCTCCAGGCGGTGGGCATGCAGGTCTCGCTGACCAATCTGCAGCAGGCCGACGAGATCAACGATGCCCTGGCCGGCGAATTCCAAGCTGTGTCATGGCGCCAATTCGCCGCTGTCGATCCCGACCTCAACTACCTGTGGTGGAGCCCCACCGAGATCTTCCCCGCTCTGAAGTTGTCACCGAACTTCGCCGAGAACAAGGACCCCCAGATAGAGGTGCTGCTCCAGAAGGGCCGACAGTCGACCGACCAGGCCGTCCGGGCCCAGGCGTACCAGCAGATCGCCCAACGCCTCAACGTCGACCTTCCCTACATCTGGAACGACCGCGCCACCTGGAGCATCGTGGCCGCCAGCAACGTCCAGAACTTCAACAATCCGACCACACCCGCCGGTGGCAAGGCGTACGGCATGATCGTGGGAACGATCTGGACATCGCAGATCTGGCTCGACACCTGATCGCTGCACCGGCGCCGTTGGCGCGGCACTCTGACGGCGCTGTCCCGGTCGGTCCATGACCGGGCGCCTCCTGCTCGTGGAGGACGACGAGCGCATCCGGGCTTCCATGCGCATGGCCCTCGAGGACGAGGGCTACGACGTCGACGAGGCCGCCTCCGGCGAGATGGCGCTCGAGCGCTTCGCCGAGCAACCGGCGGACGTCGTGCTCATCGACCTCATGTTGCCGGGCATGGACGGATTCGAGTGCTGCCGCCAGCTGCGACGAACGAGCGCCGTCCCCGTCATCATGGTCACCGCCCGGACCGACACCCATGACGTCGTGGCCGGTCTCGAAGCCGGCGCCGACGACTACNNGACTACGTCACGAAGCCCTTCGTGGCCAAGGAGTTGGCGGCCCGCATCCGGGCCTTGCTCCGCCGGGCTCGTTCGGTCGACGAACCGAGCGTCCTCACCTTCGGGGACATCGAGGTCAGACCCGACGAAGGCACCGTCGAGCGCGCCGGCGAGGAGGT
>PKWD01000010.1 GCA_003131945.1 Acidimicrobiaceae bacterium | reverse complement strand
TGAAGGTCATGCCGTCGAGGGCCAGCGCCGGACCGAACCGCTTGCGCAGGCCGGTGACTTCGATGGTTGCGTCGCTCATTTGGTCGTCCGTCCTTCGTCGTTTCGATGGCGTTTGACGGAGTTGTACGACATGCCAGGTGTCAGCCCGGTGTCAGCGGCTGACACCGGGTTGACACCTGGGTTCTGTCATGGTTGGACCTATGTCGTCCCGCCCGACCCCCGAACTGGAAGTCGCCACCAGCGATAGGACGCGGAAGGGAGAAAGGTCGTGAGAGTGCTGGTCGTCGAGGATTTCGAGGTTCTGGCCCGGTCGATCGGGACCGGGCTTCGCCGCGAGGGGATGGCCGTCGACGTCGTCCTCGACGGGAACGACGCTCTCGGTCATCTGGCGATCACCCGCTACGACGTCGTGGTGTTGGACCGGGACCTGCCCGGTGTGCCCGGCGACGAGGTGTGCCGACGGATCGTGGCGGGAAGCTCGGACAGTCGAGTATTGATGCTGACCGCGGCGAGCACCGTCAAAGACCGGGTCGACGGCCTCGGATTGGGCGCCGACGACTACCTCCCGAAGCCGTTCGACTTCTCCGAGCTCGTCGCCCGCGTGCGCGCCCTCGGGCGCCGCTCGACGCCCGCAACGCAGCCGACGCTCGAAGCAGGAGATGTGGTGCTCGATCCCAGCCGCCAGGTCGCCTTCCGGGCCGGTCGGCGCCTGGAGCTCAGCCCGAAGGAGTTCTCCGTCCTCGAATGCCTCCTCGCCTCGGGCCACCGGGTGGTCTCCACCGAGGAACTCCTCGAACGGGTCTGGGACGAGGCCACCGACCCCTTCACCACCGCAGTCAAGACGACGATGCGCCGGCTGCGGGCCAAGCTCGGCGCCCCGCCGTTGATCGAGACCGTCCGCGAGGTCGGCTACCGGATCGGAGATTCACCATGAACATCCGCAAAATGCTGACGAAAGACAGCCTTCGTCGGCCACCGCTTCGCGTGCAGCTCACCATGCTCTACGCCGGGCTATTCGTCGCCCTCGTTGCCTCGGTGCTCGGCGTTTCCGGCCTTTTGGTACACCACAGCGAAAGAGCCGCCCCGGGCACCAACTTCTCCGCCGGATCACAAAGCGTCTCTACCACCCACGAATTCAACGTCGCACCGGCCATCGTGGGGCTGGTCGCAGTCCTGGTCGCGATCTGGCTTGCCTGGTGGATCGCTGGGCGGTTCCTGGGGCCGCTGCGTGCCATGAATATGACAGCACAGGAGATCTCCGCCACCAACCTGCATCGGCGTCTCGCGGTTGACGGCCCAATGGACGAACTCAGCGAACTCGGCAGGACCCTCGACGCCCTCTTCGGGCGGCTCGAAGCCTCCTTTGAATCGCAGCGCCACTTCGTGGCGAACGCTTCGCACGAACTGCGGACGCCACTGGCAGGCCAGCGGACGCTGCTGCAGGTGGCTCTCGCCGACCCCGACGCCAGTGCCGAAGGTTTGCGGGCAGCCTGCGAAGAGGCGCTCCAGCTGGGCGAGCAACAAGAGCGGCTCATCGATGCGCTCCTTACCCTGGCAACCAGCGAGCGGGGTGTCGAGCGGTGGGAGCAGTTCGACCTCGGCGAGGTCACCGAAAACGTGCTCGCCGCCCGCCGGGAAGCAGCGGAACGCCGCGGTATCCACATCGACGCCGGCATCGTCGCCGCCCCGGCATTCGGCGACCCCAGACTGGTAGAGAGCTTGGTGGCAAACCTTGTGGACAACGCCATACGCCACAACATGACCGGAGGAAGAGTCGAGATCTCGACGATATCCGTTCCGGGGCGAGCGACCATCTCAGTGAGCAATACCGGTCCGGTGGTCCCACCCGCTGAGGTCGAGCGGCTCTTCCAGCCGTTGCAACAGATCGGCAGCGAGCGTGTCCGACACACGGACGGACACGGGCTCGGCCTGGCGATCGTCCGAGCAATCGCCCAAGCTCACAGCGCCGAGGTCACCGCACGTCCCCGCCCGGAAGGTGGACTTGAGATCCAGCTGATCTTTTCCGCGTCAAACGCGTAACCCGGTGAACTATGCGGGCAGCGTCCGCCTAGCAATCGGACGAGACGTCCACATATGTCGAAGGACGTGGACCGGACCAAGGCCATCGAGGGACTGGCTTGGTAAGTCGTCGCCGTACACACTCGATGAGACGACACGGGGAAGAGCGAGATGAAGAGCCAACATTCGAGCCAACATTCGAGCCAACAATTTCGTCCCATCGTGTCTGATCTCCTCCCAGCACGTTTCGCGGACCGCCTATGTCACCGCCATCGAGCAGCCAATTTGCGACGGTTCTCCTGGGGACGGACTACGTCTCGATGTAGAGCGGTGGCAGACTCGCACCATGGGCGCGGGCGAATCTTCGGCCAGTGTTGACGCAGGGATGCGGCTGCTTCTCGCCTCTAGGTCGGCAGAGCTGGATGCTGGAGCGAGGGCCATCGGATGGAAGATCGGGATTAACGTCCCGGTTCTCCAGTCGCATTTCGGGCTGAAGGGTCCGGTTGTGGGCTATCTCACAGATCGGACCGTGATCCCCGTTGGCCAATCGATTGATGCCAGCGAGTGGGAGCATCCAGCCCTCGAGGTAGAACTAGCCATCCGAGTGGGCGAGGCCAGTGACGTCGCCGGGCTTGCTGCGGCCGTCGAATTGGTGGATCTAAACTTGCCTTTCGAAAACATCGAGCCGATCCTGGCTGGAAACATTTTTCATCGAGGCGTCATCTTCGGGCCGGAAGTCAGAGACCTTGAACTCACTGAGCTTGAGGGGGTTGTCAAGGTCGACGGGCAAGTTGTAGCCCGCGGCACATTGCATGAGCTGCCAGCAATGACAATCGAGTTCGTGCAGGTGTTTCTGGCTGAACGAGGCGCGACCCTGGCACCAGGTGATCGCATCATCGCCGGATCCCTCATTGCCCCCAGGACCATCGGATCGGGGGACCACTTTGACATCGAGCTCGGCCCCTTGGGGTCGATCCGAGTGGACATTTGTTGATCGACACGGTCTCCGAAGTTGCGGTCCCTCAGTAATTGGGGGCCACAGCGATACTGCTTAAGTCGAGTCAGGAGACGAGTCCGTTACCCCTCACACCCGGCAGTTCCATGCGCATCGGACCGTGGGGATTACCACACAACATCGCAAAACGTCGACTAGCTGCTTTGCCCAAATGCGACGCGCCTCTGATCTTGGGGCAAGATGTTGTCGTGGAAAGGCGGCAGCAGCAGGTCCGCGAGGTCATCGAACGGCTCACTAGTAGCGGTACTGCCACCGCCCAGTCTGACGGCTCGGAACACATACTCTTTCCCGTTGCAGCCAGCGCCGCCGAGGGCGAGAACCTGAGGGACTGGGTCTTGCACGAGAGCGCCGCCCGGACGATCGAGATCGGATTGGGATATGGGATTTCGGCTCTGTTCGTCTGCGAGGGTCTGATCGCGGAGGGCCATGACGCGTCGGTCCACGTTGTCATCGATCCTCATCAGGCAACAAGGTTCGCCAACCTGGGGCTCCAGTTCCTCGATGAGGCGGGAGTTGCCGACCTAGTTGAGCATCACCCGGAAGAGTCCCAGATAGTCCTACCCCGACTACTTGCTGCAAGCGAGACCTTCGATCTTGCCTTTGTCGATGGGAATCACCGTTTCGAGTGGTTCTTGGTCGACCTGTTCTTTCTCGGACGTCTGGTTCGACCCGGTGGAGTCGTCTTCATCGACGACTATCAGCTTCCGGCGATCGCTCGGGCTACATCGTTCTTCTTGGCCAATCGCGGCTGGAAGCTCGAATCGGTGTCGCCCGCGGATGACCTGCACCAATGGGCGGTGCTCCGGACCGACGTGGAACCCGATACTCGGCCCTTCACACATTTCGTGGACTTCTGATGGCGGCTGGCAACCAGTCGGTATGTGTAGATAATGCCGGCAATCCTCAATGCTTCGGATGGCCAGTCAAACCGACAGGCACAGAGGCTGAAAGGAGCCAGTGGCGGGGCCACCCGAAGCGGGGAATTCTGGCATGGGGCCAAATGGGAAGGAGCGCCGTGGGCAGCTCTTAAGTCCCGACCCACGGAGCTCGGCTCGTCGCTTCGGTCTGGCGTGGAACTCAGTCGTCGTCCGTACCTAAATTTAGTAGGTATACGGTGCCCGACGAGCGGTATCGTCGCCACCGGCGAGGAGGAGACCGGAGATACAGCCACGAGCGGTGACTCCGATGTCTACGCCGTCTTCTACGTGGAGGACCACACTGTCTACGTCGAGAGCCGGTGGAGATCAACTCCTCAGCCCGTCGCCCGCAGTATCACGGGGATCGAGCTGGACCACCTTCACCAGCGGCGCCAATGAGACGATCTTGTAGGACGACGGCAACGCCGCGTTTGTCTTCTTCGGCAGCCGCGACGAGACGTGTATTTCAAGGGACCGGGACTTATGTGTAGATGGGTGTGGTCGCCTCGTCCGTTCGCGTCCGGCAGACCGACCGAAAACGAACGTCGCCGGATGAATACAGCGTGAGTCTGCTCAGAGGCCGGTCTACAGAACCTAGTGGATCACCCACACAGCAAGTGATTGCCGCACGGTGACATTTCAGCCGGGCTGACTTGAACACTCTCTCTGTGGCTATGCGGATCTCCGAACCGGACCCTTTTCAAGGGCCATCGGTCGATCCGA
>PKWD01000346.1 GCA_003131945.1 Acidimicrobiaceae bacterium | reverse complement strand
CCGAATGTCGCCCGGGTCCGCGAATCGTTTTGTTATCGCGGACCCGGGCTCGTCGGTCAGGCGTCTGGGCACCTTTCATTAGAGGGAGCGGGGATGTCCGTTCTAATCATGTTCACCGTGATCGGTATGTCGTTGGGGCATTCCGCCCTACGGGGGCTCATGGTATTGCCGACATGGCCCTTGACCGGATTGTTGGGATGGCCCGCGGTGGGGATGGCGGGCGGCGCAGGGCTTCTCGCTTTCTATACAGTGATCGTTCGTCGGAGTCACTCGGTTTATCAGAATGATTTAGGCGCGAATCCTGAGCGTTCCTTCCGCCGGGCCCGACGTGCGAGGAAACAGTGACTGTCCCGCGCCGGGACTGTCAAGACAAAGTGAGATTCGCGCCTGCCGTCATATTGACTAAACGCGAAGCGTTTGAAGTATGCGAAGTGTGTGCCGACGTCGAGCGCGCACTGTTACGTGCAGGACGAGCAGTGGAAGCAGGGCGAGCAGCAGCACTGTTCGAACTCTTTGAAAGTCGCCTGGTTATCGAATGAAGCCCGAACACGGTCCTTCATCGTCCGATCAGAGGCCTTCCCAGTCGGGTGGCGCCTGCCACGTCCAGTCCCCCGCTTGTCCCTCGAGCTTCCAGCCTTCGTAGGTGATGAGGTCGTGATGCCAACTGCAGATCCGGACCAGGTTGGACAACGAAGTGGGACCATTGCGTTCGACCGGGATGATGTGGTGGGTCTCGAGGCGGTAGTCGTTGTCGCAGAGTGGCACCGCACACTTGCGGTCGCGCTCCTCGATGGCCGTCTGCAGATGGGCAGGGATAGTTCGACCTGGGTGGCAGACGGTTCGGACATCGCAGCCGTCAGTGATGACGATCTTCACGAAGGAGTCGCCGAGCGCTCGGCTAGCGGTGGCCAGGGACACGGGTCCCACCCGGGGATCTCACAGACCTCATCCCCTTCGACCTCACCGCGAGTGAGGGCAGCAAGATCGACCCGCAGAACAACGGTGGGTTTGGCGATCCCCGTCCCACTCCCGCACACGGCATCGTCGGCCAGGGAGACGAGCCCGTCGGCTAGGTAGCTGCTCATCGACTCGAAGAGGCCTGTGGACCGGGCCTCGTCGTAGAAGACGCCGGCCTTGGCCTTGATGGCCTCCATGATCCGGGCCCCGTCGGCTGGGGTGAGCCGGGCTTCGATGCGCACGGCCCCATCGGGATCGAGCCTGCGACGCAAGAACCGACTCTTTCTGATGGCGTTCTCCCTTCCCACCTCGTCGTTCTCCCACGAAGCGAGAGCCTTCGTCCTCTGGCACCGGGTCTTCAGACCTTTCAAGCCTGATCGTGCCGCCGCTTCGATCAACTCACCTTCGGCTCCGGGGTGCACTGTGGCCGCCGAGGCAATCTCTTTCACCTGCTCGTGGGAAAAGTGGCCCCATTTGAGACAGGCCGCTGTATCGGGCAGTTCGGCCAATTGCCGGGCCGTCTCAAGGACACCGCCGGCTTCACTGTCCGTCGTTCCCGTCTTCTCGGCCAGAAAGCTGGCCGGAGTCTTGTGACCTCCTGGCGCCATACCAAGGAGTCGTCAACCCTCAGAGCCGCCAGCATGATCCCGGCCGTGCCCAGCCTTTGGAGCTTGGCGAAAAACTCGAGTACCTCGCTACTTTGACAACCGGACATCGCCTCGAAGTTGAGACCGGTCAACCACTGCCGCTGGGCGTCCATGTGCTCATACATGTCGTTGAGCATCTCCGGTTCCGGCGGCTCCCACATGAAAGTCAGCGTGCCATGATGGTGTATCGGTCCAGTCGGGAGGACATGAAGGGGAAGGCGTCGGAGAGCTTGCGGCGGCAGGCCCGCCCCCACCCCGGGGGGAGGTGGGGGCGGGCGGTCGCCGTCTTCACGGTGTCTTCAGGGAGATGAGCACAGTTCGATCGGGTGTCAGCCGATCGAACTGGCTCCGACCGGGGCGTTGGTGTTGACCAGCGTGCGTGCGGAACGGTTCGAGTTGCTGGCCTGAACCGGGGCGTTGGTGTTCACCAAGGACCCGGACCCCGAGCTGTTGTTCGAGCCGCTGGAGCCGTTACCGCCGGCGTTGACCGGCGCGTCGGTGTTGACCAACGACCCGTTTCCCGAGCTCTCACTCGCGCTGCCCGTGCCGTTGCCGGCGTCGACCGGAGCGTTGGTGTTGATCAGTGATCCGTGACCCGATCCCGAGGACGCCGTGGCGCCGGTTCCGGTACCCCCGGCGTCGACCGGAGTGTCGGTGTTGATCAGGGTCCCACCCGGAGCTGTTCGTGTCGAGACCGTTCCGGTCGGCGCTGTTCCGCTTCCCACCGGGGTGGAGGAACCCGTTGTGCCGGTGGGCAGACCGGTACTACCTGTGCTGCCGGGTGCAGCGGTGGTCGAGCCGGAGGTACCACTGGTGCCGGTTCCCGAGCTCGTCGAGCCCGTGGGGTTCGGAGCACCGGTACACCACATGACGTGGTATCACCTGGTCTCCAGAATTGTCTATGTCGTCCTGACCAGGGGAGTCGTAGGGTTCGTGTTATGGACAGTACCCAAGAGACGACCACCCCTCCGGCACCGAACGCGGTGTTCTCCCCCCGGGACGACCTGGCCACCTTGTGGTTCAAGGCTTACCAGGGTGAGGTCGCGGGCGAGACCCTCTTCGGGCGGGTGGCCGCCCTCACTGAGGACCCCGATCAGCGGCAGAAGATGGAGGTCCTGTGCCTGCTCGAAGCCAGGACCAGAGAGGCCTGCGTGCCGGCCATGGTCAGAAACGGACTGTCGACCGACCCCGACCCGAAGACCGTGAGCGACGCCGAAGCCCTGGCCGAGGCGGCGGCCACCCTGGCCTGGGGCGACTTCCTGGCCGCCTTCGGGCCGATCACGACGCAGTTCATCGCCCTCTACGAGCGGATCGGCGAGGTGGCCGCAGCCGACAAGGCCGAAGCGGAGCTGTTGGTGGCCCACGAGCAGGCGCTGCGGGAGTTCGCCCGTAGGGAGATGGCCGGACGGACCGACGACTCGTTGGAGCTCATCGAGGCGCTCCCCCACATGGCCTGAGCCGGAACGCCGACACCGATACCTCACCGGGACAGCTCAACTGCCGGTGCGGCGGATCTCCTCGTGGTCGCAGGACCGCTGAGGCTCGGCCCAGGTGGCGTGCTTCATGAGGACCAGGCAGTGCTGGCACAGTGACCGCTTCTTGAGCTTCTCGACCCTGTCCTCGATGGCGATCTTCGACCCCTCGGCACAGCCCAAGAAGACATGGAAGACCGGTTGCTCCTCTTCCACCTTGCTGTAGTACACGGGCATCGGTCGCCCCCTCTCGTTTCGGGGTGTTCGAACGCTACCGCCGACGCCGGGGCGAATCGGGGACCGCAGACCTCCCGGTGGCGGACGCCCATCCGGGAATTGTCCCTACGACGGGCCGCACGGCGACGCGGGCAGGCAGCGACGACGCAGGGCGACGCGTGGCCGGGCTGTCAACGGCGATGGGCGAGAACGCCCTCGACCGAGTCGAGCAACGCTGCGGCGGTGACGGGCGTCCGCAGGACGGAGTTCCCCTCGAACAGAGGCGCCCAGCGTGCGAACTCCCTTCGGGAAGCCCCAACGATCACCGGTATCTCCGGATGGAGGTCCCTCAAGGCCCCGAGGACGTTCCGAGACGGCGCGTTGTCGATCCCGAGCGACGACACCACCACGTCGGCCCGCTCGACGAGCTCGCAGTGTCCGCACGACACCAGTGGACACCGGCCTCCGAGAGGGCTCTTCGGACCCGGGCACCACTCCACCACGTAGCCGTTGTCCCTCAGGAGGTGCCAATAGGCGAAGGCCTCAGCCCCGTCGGGCTCCTCGATGAGCACCCGTGTCCCTTGAGGCTCTCCTCCGGCGTTCCCCACCGAGGGTGCCCAGCGGCGAGCGAAATCCTGGCCCAGCAGCTTTCGGCGCAACCGCATCGAACACCTCCTTGGCGACCCGTCCGGGCCGATTACCACTCAGCATGGGCTCTCGACCGCAGCGAGGGTAGGGGCTTTAGTCCCATCGCCCACCCGGTCTATAGCCGCCATGGGCCGGGGGATCCCGCCCGCACAGCGCCGGGAGCGCTCGGCGCATGGGGGGCATCCACGTTGACGCGACCGATCAGCTCTCGGCTGAATCCTTCTCCGGTTCGAACTCGAGGGAGAGGGAGTTCATGCAGTAACGCTGACCGGTGGGCCCGGGTCCGTCGGGGAAGACGTGGCCGAGGTGGCCACCGCATTTGGCGCAGGTGACCTCGGTGCGGCGCATGCCGAAGGTCCGGTCCTCGTGCTCGTTCACGACCCCGTCGGTCAAGGCCCGGGTGAAGCTCGGCCAACCGGATCCGGACTCGAACTTGTCGTCGGTCCGGAAGAGCTCGGCCCCGCAGCCGGCACAGCGGAAGAGGCCCGGGTCATGCACGTCGAGGAGGGTTCCCGACCAGGCCGGCTCGGTGCCCTTCTCACGGAGCACGTGGTAACGCTCGGTGCCCAACTGGTCCTTCCATTCGTCCTCTGTCTTTACTACTTCCGGCTTTACTACTTCCGGCTTTACGGCCTCGGGGGTCACGGCAGCCTCCTGGGTGCGGTGGTTGGTTCTGGAAATGGACTTGGGTAGCAATCTCATGTCATAGAAAACCCCAGGTCCCGCGCGGCTGTTCCCTGCTTAGGGAGAATTCGGGCCCTTTGATAGCTTGACCCGCGATGGACCTCCGCGACAGTCCCGAGGATGCGGCCTTCCGTGGTGAGGCCCGGTCCTGGCTGGAGCGGAACCTGGTCGGGGCCTTCGGCGAGGCCCGGGGACTGGGCCGGGCCGGCAACGAGCACGAGGGCCGGGAGATCCGGATCGCCTGGGAGCGCAGGCTGGGGGAAGACGGCTGGATAGGGATCGGCTGGCCGTCTGAGTGGGGCGGCCGGGGGGCGACGATGTCCCAGCAGGTGATCTGGAACGAGGAGTACTCCCGGGCGAACGCCCCGGCCCGGGTCGGGGTCATGGGGGAGGGCCTCATCGGTCCCACCCTCGTCGCCTACGGGACCGAAGCCCAGAAGCGCCGGTTCCTCGAGCCCATCCGGCTCGGTACCGAGCTGTGGTGCCAGGGCTACTCGGAACCGGACGCCGGCTCGGACCTGGCCAACGTCCAGACAAAAGCGGTCCGGGACGGCGACGAGTGGGTGATCGACGGGCACAAGTGGTTCACCTCCAACGGGCTGGCGGCGGACTTCCTCATCGTCATGTGTGTCACCAACCCCGACGTCCATCCCT
>PKWD01000096.1:5973-6135 GCA_003131945.1 Acidimicrobiaceae bacterium | reverse complement strand
CCGATGCCCTCGACCAGATAGGGCCTCCCACTCCCCCCCGAATACACCGAACCTTCCGGATCGGCTCCCACGATCTGCACTCCTGGGTTCTGCGACTTGAGATAGCGCCCCACGCCGGTGATCGTCCCACCAGTGCCGATGCCGGCTACGAAGTGCGTGACC
>PKWD01000096.1:1813-5868 GCA_003131945.1 Acidimicrobiaceae bacterium | reverse complement strand
TCTTGTCGGGCATGACGAACACACAGTGGTATCCCTTGCGGGCCGCCACGATGGCCAGACCCACCCCCGTGTTCCCTGACGTCGGTTCCACGATGGTCCCACCGGCTTTGAGATGGCCGTCGCGTTCGGCGGCCTCGACCATGGCCAAGGCGGGACGATCCTTGACACTTCCACCTGGATTGAGGAACTCGAGCTTGGCCAGAAGATGACAGGTCAGATCTCGGCCCACCCGGTCGAGCCGGACCAGAGGTGTGTCACCGACAAGGTCGAGGAGGGAGTGGGACACCTCCATCGCCGGGCCAGAGTCCGACACAGGAAGCAACCTCACACCCGGCGGTACCACTCCANNGTGGTGTGGTCGGCATAGAAGGTCACCGGGAGACCGGCCGAATGAAGCCCCACAGCGGCGGCCAGCGCCGCCGGCGATCCATCGCGGCCGACGACACCGACGTCTCTCGGAATGCGAGCGCGCACCTCCGCCACGGTGGTGGGGCCGAGTATGTTCTCAGGGATGCGGACGATATGACGAGCCCGCTCGATGAGCTGGTCAGGCACATCATCGGTTCCCACCACGACCAGGACGTCCATGCTTGGAGCCTAAATCATCCCATCAGGGATCTAGGCCACCGCTGCGCATCTCGACCGTCGATATGCGGCGTCCTTCGGCCGTTCGGGACCTTCGGATTCACCCATCACGGCACCAGACCCGATTCCCCAAACACCACAATCGGCGTTATCATTGTCGGGTCGCGTAGCGCTGGGTGGCGGGGAAACAGTCGACAGGGGGGAACATGAGGCGGGGTACCGCGAAGCGATTTGGTTTCTTCTCCATGTTGGTTCTGGCCACCACCGCCTTTGGATCGGTGGGAGGCGCTTCTGTGTCGCAGGCCGGCTCCACGATGTCGGAGTCCCACGCTCCCCGGATCCCGATTCCAGGCCCCGGCGGGATCCACGCCACGACCGCCGATGACCCCTGGTTGTCGAGGAACTGGTCAGGATATGCGATCGACAGTGGGACCTACACGAGCGTCACCGGGTCCTGGACCGTTCCCACCGTGATCGCTCCCCAGCATCCGGGCAGGGCGAGACAATTCTCTTCGACATGGGTGGGTATCGATGGATTCAACAACGGCGATCTGATCCAGGCCGGAACGGAACAGGACTGGTTGCACGGTACGCCCTTCTACCAGTCGTGGTGGGAGATCCTGCCCAATGACGAAACGCCCATCGACACGATCACTGTCAATCCCGGCGACGTCATGACCGTGTCCCTCACGCAGGGGGCCCCGGATTGGACCATCACCGTGACCGACACAACGAACGGTCAGACATTTTCGACCACGGAGAAATACTCCGGGCCCATGACGTCGGCTGAGTGGATCCAGGAGGCCCCGACCGTCAACGGCAGGATTGCCACGCTCGCCGATGACGGTACGGTCGAATTCGACAATGCCACGGCGAACGGAGTGAGCCCCGGGTTCACCAGCTCGGATTCGGGAGTTATGGTGAAAAGGCGAGGTCGGCACGTGATCTCGATACCGTCTGCGCCCAATCCGGCAGGGAACGCATTTGCCGTGGCGTTCGGGAGCGTCCCCCCGCTACCGCCTGACTGACTCCGCCTGGGTATTCAGACTCCGGCCGTAGTGCGCTTGCCGTATGGCGTTGCTGTGGTAGAAGTAGGTTGAGAGGAAGTTCGGCCGAGACCCCAAGGGGTCCGCCAACGACTCTGTTGCTCCAGACCCTGGCAACTGAAGAGCCCAGTTTGTGCTCGGAAGGGGGGTTTAGGAGACACACCAATCGAGACGACGTGACCGTGGTATTTCGGCTCACCTCGACGTCCTTCGGTCTCTTTTCGCACTGCGGTCGACCCCCGCCACCCCCCCCGGCGTCGGTCCCGCGGTGCGAAAAGAGACCGGATATCGCCCGCCGCTCTCGTTACGCATCACGCCATCCCAGTCGCGAACACCGCAAAGGTGCCGCTCACTCTCACTCCTCCCCCGGTCGATCAAGGAGGGACGCTCTCTGGGGTGGGCCTTGGACCATCTCACCCTCACGACTCGTCCGGCATTTCGAACGTCGGTCCCGTCTGCTGTGGCGGAGGCTGTCTACGACAGTCCCCGTCCNNCGCCGCATTGTGAGAAGGCGCCGACCGTTACGCCTGGACCTATGGCGCTTGCTTCATCTCGGGATACAGGTCCAGCTCGAGCTCCAAGGTCAAGAGGTACCCACGAATGAGACCTGACGGGGGTCCGTCGCTTTCCGACTCCGTCTGCCGCCCGAATCCCGACGCGACTTCCAGGTCCTCTAGTTCCTCCGACCCGTACGTGACGACGAACGCCGAGACGAGGTCGAACCAGTCGCGCCAAGCCACCATCAACTCGGGTGCGGTGATGGTGCCGGCTAGGAGTTCAGAGGTGTAGGACAGGAGCTTCTGGGTGGTGACAACCGAAAGATCATCGTCCTCGTCCAGGTAGTCGAGGAGTCGTTTGTCGATCGAGTCGAGGTATGTCACGAGCAGATCGTTGGTCATCAGCACTCGATGGTAGTGAACGGCGGTGGTCCTCAGGCAATCCCGTCAGTCGTCGGCCTCGATGGGCCTCACATCGCCAGCCAACGACGACCGTCATCGCCTTGGATCACGGCATTTGGGACGCTACGCCGCCCGTTCACCAGCCATTGTCGATTCGCACTTTTGCCCGCTCGATGACACAGCGATTGGACCCGACCGCAACTCAGGTTGGCCGGTCAATCGCGGAGGACCGTCGGGCGAGCCGGTGAAGGTGCTCAGGGTCTGCGAACAGGTCGATTTTGACGATCTTCCCGAGCGTGATCGTGAAGCTCAATACAACGCGGGGCTTCCCGCCCGGAGCCCATGCGGCCCCGAAGGCCCCGTTCACGATCGCCAGTTGTGCGACTCGAGCACGCCCGGAGAACGTTCCGGCCACGCTTGTGGCACCGCGAACCTCCTTCGATGCCCCCGCATCCACCGCGGCGGCGTCAGCTCGGAGCACGACTTCCGGGTCCAGCAGGGCCAGAAGGGCCAGAAGGGCCCTATCTTCTGTCCGGCCAGGTCGTTCCGGATCCAACCTGCCGTGGACCCCCTGGNNCACTCGCCGTGTCGATCCGGGTGGAGTCGTTCGTATAGAAGGTACGACGTCGGCATGGGGTTGGCGAGTATCCAATACTTTCGTCGTAATAGGCGCTCGGGCTCAGCAAGCTCGCGGCATCGGCTCAACCCGTCACGACTAAGGAGTCGGTCTGACCTCTGGCTTGAATCCAGGCGATGGCAGCAATGAATTTGGCAAGCAGATGAATCCCGTCCTCGGTGAGGGTGACACCCGGACGATCTTCTGACCTTGGACCTGAGCAAGAACGACGCACGGCGAGGGGACGTTCTGAGCTGGATCTCCTGTTGAAAGTAGCCCTCCGGCGTTGAAGCTGGTGACCTTGTCCAACGCGGCTTCTAGGCCGGTGCGGGTGGGCGGCGACCCAGCCTGGCGCAAGCCGTCCACGAAAAGCTCGGCGGAGGCCCACCCGAAGAGCGCCTCCAACTCAAAGTTGGCGGTTGGATCGGCGATGTTCATCCATTTGGTAAAGAGTTTCACCGAGGGCAGGTTGCCGTCCGTCCCCAGATAGAGAGAGAACCCAACCGAGAGGTACATCCCGTTGACGGCGGCGCCGCCGTCCTTGATGAGGTTGGCCGTATAGGCATCTTCTTCGACGTTGATCGGGTGGAGGTTCTGCCCGGCCATCTCCTCGGCCACCGTTTCCGCGTACGAATCAGGTAGTTGCTGTGAAAAGAACATCTGGACGCCATCAGACTTCATGGTCAGGACGTTGGNNGACGATCTTGAATCCCTGGGACTTGGCGGCGCGCTCGAACGATTGTTCGGCCACGGCCGTGGAAGCGGTGGCGTTAGCCCACAAAATGCCCACGTGCTTGATCTGCGTCGGGAACTTCGCCTTCAGGACCTTGAAGATCGTCGTCGGGGCATCACTGTCACCATTAGGGAAGGGACTGTACGAGGTAGGCAGGTTCGACAGGCCCGGGTCCA
>PKWD01000096.1:0-1739 GCA_003131945.1 Acidimicrobiaceae bacterium | reverse complement strand
CCGCCCCCTTGAAGAGGCCGGGTAGCGGGGCGGTCAGGTCGTCGACCTGGCCCACGGTCACGCTCGTGCTGGTGACACCGGGCGACGCCACGCCATTTGGCGTGGATGTGCTCGATGCTGGGGGCGTGCTCGTCGATGCCGACGTACCCGCCTTTGTCGACCCGCACGCAGTAACGAGCAAAGCCACGATGGCGACGGGCACTATCATGCGACGCCGCCAGGCCCGGGCTGTGAACCTCTTACCGCTTGCCGACCACCGGCACATCGATCTGGTGGCGTCCATGTTTCCCCTCCGGTTCCTCTGCTACCTGATGCGATCGGAGTACCGATGACCGAACAGCCTTACGCGTCGTCCAGCCTGTGATCTCGGATCATATCGACTGCTTGGGTGACCCGTCTTGCAAATCAAAACAAGGACACTGGCGGCGGTCCGGTGGGCAGTGCACTTTTGGCCTTCTAAATCTGACTGGGGATCCCCCCTGTGGACGTTGCCGTTGTTTCCTCAACCGTTTCACTCGCTCTGGCAGCGTGGGCGACGAGCGTGGAGCTGAGGTGCGTGGGCGATGAGTTATGCGTACCCACGGCCGGAGCTGGGTGGCAGGGCCTGGGCGGCGCGAAGTCGAACGCGCCATCCTCGCCCCCACGAAGCTCAAATCTTCCATCCACAATGGGTGATCTCAGACAACCTCGAGTCCTATCGCTGCAGCGACTCGTCGCCGGGTGGTGAGCGTGGCTTCCACTCCGCTTGTTTCGAGACGAGCGACGGCTGATTGAAGTTCAGTTCCGGCGCGGAGGGGACGCCACCAGAGCGCCGCCCGGAAGTTGTGTGGGAGCCGTTGCCGGGCAGTGCGACGTCCCCGTGGAGTTTGCCGGCGCCGCCAAGGGGGGTGGGTGAAGAAACGCCGGCCGGCCCGTCAGGTCCAAACAGTCCAGTAGATCGCTCGCATTGGCGTCACGATAGGTCATCGCCGGCAGGTTCCACTTACGCTCGATGGTCTTGAGGATCGAGGTGTGGTCGTAAATTGTGTGCGACACAAAGTGGCGGCGCCCATGGGGGGATACGACAACGGTCGGAACCCGAAAGCCATACCGGTCATAGCTTCCCGGTTGGTCCGGGGGGACGGTGATACGCGGTGCGATGTTGTCGGGTGCGACCGCCCGGGGTGGTGGCACATGATCGTAGTAGCCGCCGTGCTCGTCGTAGGTCCAGATGAGCAACGTCTTGGACCACCCTGGTCCATTCATGACCGCGTGCACAACAGACGACACGAAAGCCTCACCCAACTGGATGTCTTGTGGCCCCTCTTCGTCCCCGGTGAAGATGTTCGAATCGACGTAAGACACTGCCGGTAGGGCGCCAGCAGCGGCGTCGGTAAAGAACTGTTCGATGGTAGTGATGTTGGCCGGATTGTTCTTGGGAACCGACGCGATGATGAACAACGTCGAGATGTTGGATGCGTAACTCTTCCAGCTGATGCCATGGGCATTCAACCGGTCGAAGATCGTTCCATTGGGCGGGTCTTCGGTGATCGATGACGTGTCCGTGCTGACCAAACCGAAAGCGGTGCCCGCCATCAGGAATCGGCGATTGGGATAGGTCTGAGCCATGACGGAGGAGAAGTAGCGGTCACAGAGGGGGAAGGTCTTGCCCAAGGAGTAGTAAAAGGGGATGTCCTGATCATCAAAGTAGGCCATGGCTCCCACGCCGCTGGCGCTTTGTCCGCGATTTTTGAATCTCC
>PKWD01000327.1 GCA_003131945.1 Acidimicrobiaceae bacterium | reverse complement strand
ATCGAGCTCAAGCGCGACGCGAATGCCAACGTCGTGCTTAACAACCTCTACAAACACACGCCCATGCAGACGAGCTTCGGGGTCAACGTGGTGGCCCTCGTCGACGGTGTCCCCCGGACACTGGCTCTGGCCCAGTGCATCTCGCACTACGTGGACCATCAGATCGAGGTCATCACCCGGCGGTCCGAATACCGGTTGGGGAAAGCCCGTGATCGGGCCCATATCGTCGAGGGGCTTCTCAAGGCCATCGACATGCTCGATGCCGTTATCGCCACCATCCGGGCCTCCGACNNTACCACGACGACGACCGTCCCGCGGCGCGCGAATCGCTCATGGCGGAGCCTTTCTCGTTCTCCGAGGACCAGGCCATCCACATTCTCGACATGACGCTCGGGCGGCTCACGCGCCTGGGCCGGTCGGAGCTCGAAGAGGAGATGACCAAACTTCGTCAGACGATCGCCGAGCTAGAGGCCATTCTCGGGGACCCGGTCAAGCTGCGCGCCGTGATCACCGAAGAGATGACGGAGATCAAGACCAAATACGCCAATCCGCGACGGACAAGGATCACCCACGACCCCGGAGAGATGGGGGTCGAGGATCTGATCGAGGACGAGGAACTCGTCGTCACCATGACGCGGGCGGGATACATCAAGGCCGTACAGGGAGCGTCGTTCCGGACCCAAGGTCGCGGCGGACGCGGGGTGCAGGGCGCCCGCCTGAAGGAGGAGGACCTCGTCGCCCAATTGGTCCATACCTCCGCCCATGCGTATCTGCTGCTCTTCTCCAATCGGGGTCGTGTCTACCGGCTGCGGGCGCACGAGGTTCCGATGAAGGAGCGCACGGCCCGGGGCACGGCCGTGGTGAACCTCCTACCCCTCGCTCCGGACGAGACGATCCAGGCCATCGTGGCCACGCGTGACTTCGATTCGGGTGGGTTCCTCACGTTCGCCACCAAAGGCGGTCAGGTGAAGAAGACGGCCTTCACCGAGTACGACAAGTCCCGCCGGGAGGGGTTCATCGCCATCGCCTTGCGCGACGGCGATGAATTGGTCCGGGTCGTGGCCACGTCGGGGGACGATGACGTGGTGATGGTCAGCCGCAACGGCAGCGGAATCCGCTTCTCGGAGAACGACGTCCGCCCCATGGGGCGTGACGCCGCCGGGGTGCGAGGCATGCGACTGAGAAGTGGCGACGAGGTCGTGTCGCTGGACGTCGTGCGTCCCGACGCCGACGTCCTCATCGTCACCGACGCCGGCTACGGTAAGCGCACCAAGACCGATCACTTCGGCACGCAGGGTCGCGGTGGCCAGGGAGTACGTGCGATCAAGCTCACCGCCGTCCGGGGGCGCGTGGTGAGTGCCTTCATGGCCGGTCTCGACGATGAGATCCTTCTGGTCTCCACCGGTGGTGTGGTGATCCGCACCGCGGTGCGAGAGATCGCCGCCCAGGGCCGCGACGCCACCGGCGTTCGGCTCATGAGCCTCGACGCCGGACATGCGGTGGCGGCGGTGGCGGCGGTGGNNGCGGTGGCGGCGGTGGCGGCCGAGGACGACGACGAATCCGCCGAGAGCTGAGCGCTCCTACATAGCCGGCGCGCCGGCAAAGTCACTCTGGAACGCACTATCGAGCGTGGACAGTTGGCCGGACGCGTCCTGTTCGGTGAGCACGATGTCGAGCTCCCGGTTGTAATTCATGGAGCTCGTGGAGAAGTTGATCGATCCCACCACGGCCTTCGCCAACGACGTGCCCGCATCGGCGAGCACCAGCTTCTCGTGGATGTAGAGGATGCCTTCGCGGTCGGGATAGAGGTGGACGTGCCCACCGGCGGCGGCGATCTGGTCGAGCGCCGCCGTGTATGAGCTGTCCTCGGTCATGCACACCTCCACGTCGACCCCGCGCCCTGCCGCCGCCACCAGGGCATCGGTGACAGCCGTCGAGTCCATCTCCTCGTTTTCCACNNCCTCCAGGGTGTGGCGGGCGCCGTCGATCGCCCCCACCAGGCCCGGCTCTGAGCCAGGGCTCCACAACAGGTGATCTCCGTTGGAGGTGGCGGGCGCAGTCCCCCCGGCGAAGTCGGCCTGGAATGTCGATTCGATGGCCGAGACGTCGCGAGGGTCGCTGGCCTCCACGGCCAAGTCCCGGGTCGAGGCGTAGTCGTCGGCGACCAGGTTAAGGCTCATGATCAGGCAGGAGTCGTCATTGATGCAGATGGTCTTCTGGTGGGTGATGCGCCCGGCCGGGGCGAAGGCGACGGCCACCCCGTGGGACGCGAGGTACGTCTGGGCCGGTTGGTTGCGACTGTTCTCGAGGGCGGAGTCCATGAGCACCCGGACGTGGACGCCGCGCCCGGCATCGGCGGCGAGGATCTGCTCGGCGGTCGGGTCCACCAGCTCGTACATGGTCATGGTGAGCGCTGACGTAGCGTCTCGCATGAAGTTGTAGATAGGGGTCATGCCGGCGCTGGGTTCCAGGATCACCTGACCGATCGCCTCGGTGGTGGGTACGGAGGTCGTCGGCGCGGCAGGGCTCGACGTATTTGGCGTGGCCACGGTGGCGGAGGTCGTCGGTGCGGCCACGATGGTGGAGGTGCCCGAGGAGGCCGGGAGGGCGAGTGGTGAGGAGCAGGCGGCGAGACCGACGGCGCTTATGAGGGCGGTACACGGCGGGACCAGGCGTCGCATATCTCCATCGTGCCGTCTCGAAGGGCCCAACAGGAGGAGGGTGCTGGACAATGGAACGGCAATACCGTGCCGGTCACCACGACCGAGGCTCTGAGCGTTGGCCTCATGGCGCGGCAACATGCGTTTCGTTCGGATGGCAGCGCGTGTCCGCCCGAAGCTGGCGATCGTAGGTCGGTCCCCTGGTTACGCGCCTGTTCCGCCATCGATGAATCGCAGGATCGTGGCACTAAGACCTAGATCGAGCGTGACCGAGCCACCGGTCAACCGGACCCTCGACTGATCGGCCGTAATGTGGCCACTCCACCCGTGGAGGTCCACGTTTCGCAACGCCGTCTCGAGAATGCGGTCAGCCCGTTCGTCACAGGTGCCGGTCCTCTCCGGACGGTCGAGCATGAGCTCGAGGGAGGCGAGGATCTCATGGGGTTCAATGTCGCGCAGCACTTGCAGGTTGCGGTCAATCATGACCGCAACCGGGGCGAGTGACAGGTCGTGAGGGCCCTTGGGGAGTAGCGACGAGTGGTTCAACACGGAGACCTTCTATTCGAAGAGAATGCGGTCCATGGGCAGCGGTAACGGCTGGGTCTAGACCCTGGGAGCATGCAGCCTTAGAGGGGTCAGCTTCTACACGAACACCTTGCCCACGGTCGAGGGTTATTGCTACTTCACCACGATCTACTTCCCCCGGGGCCCTGACTAGGGCCAAAGGTCCTCACCGACATCGTCGCACTCCGGCCGTCGCTACCATTCGCATCGGGTCCGCTCAGGCAGGCGGCGAGCCGGTCGTCGTGTGCGCATCAAGCCGCTCTTATCGACGATCCCCCGGCGATGGCCCCGGAGAGCCGAAATGGGACCTTTGCCACTATCCGGACCTCGTTCCGGCGTGGCAGCGTGGCCCTAGTGCGGAGCGGGCTTCTCTGGTAGTCCACCCCGACGAGGTGCAGTACCGGACGCCCGCTCGCCCAGTGGTCGGGGTGGCGCACGAGGAAAGGTTCCTTACATGCCGATGAACGTGAAGCCGATCCCCATGCTCGACGAGCGAATCAACGACATTCGCATGTGCACTGCGGAAATCGTGAACGACTACATTCTCCCCAACGAGGAAAAGCTGTGGAACTTGCGAGGCAATGGCGACGTTTCCCAACATCAACGTCGCGAGTCTCACCAGCTCCGCGAGGAGATCAAGCAGCGGGTGTGGGAAGCGGGCCTGTGGGCACCACACCTCCCTAAAGAGTACGGCGGGATGGGGCTCGACTTCCTCGCCCACGCCTACATGAACGAGATCCTCGCTTACGCGATCGGCGCCGCTTCGCTGTTCGGGGTCGTCGCCCCGAACTCGGGCAATCAAACCATCTTGGTCAAGTACGGCACCGAAGAGCAGAAGCGCAAGTGGCTGCTCCCCCTCATCGAAGGAACCATGGAGTCGGGGTTTTCGATGACCGAGCCCGAGAATCCTGGTTCGGATCCCCGCTCACTCACCACCACCGCCGTCGTCGAGGGAGACGAGTGGGTCATCAATGGGCACAAGTGGTTCACGTCCAACGGCAAGAAGGCCGACTTCTTCATCGTCATGTGCCGGGCTGAGGACAAGACCGGGGAGCTGGGTCGTTCCGGCCAGATGGTCCAGATCATCGTCCCCTCTAACGCCAAGGGCGTGAACATCGTTCGGGGCATCGGGATCTGGGGCCAAGACAGCTCCGACCATTGCGAGGTGGTTTACGACAACGTCCGGGTCCCGGCCGACAACGCTTTAGGACACGTCGGACAAGGTCACCAGGCGGCCCAGGACCGCCTCGGAGCGGGTCGTATCTTCCACTGCATGAACTCCATCGGTCAGATGTGGCGGGCCTTCGATCTGATGGTCGAGCGTGCCAGCCAGCGCAAAGTCCACGGTGGACTGCTAAAGGAGAAGCAGTTCATCCAGGGCTTCATCGCCGACAGTTACATCGACATCCAGGCGGCCCGGCTGATGACGATCCACGCCGCCGAGAAGATCGATCAGGACTACGAGGCCGCCCGCATCGACATCTCGGCTATCAAGGTCTTCGTGCCCGCCGCCTACAGCCGGGTGGTCGATCGTGCCATCCAGGTGTGGGGGGCCGCCGGAGTGTCCAACGACCTGCCGCTGGCGCGGATGTACCTGGCAGCGCGCACCCTGCGGATCGCCGACGGCCCCGACGAGGTGCACAAGATCCTCGTCGCCAAGAGCGTCATACATCGCTATGAGGCCGGTGGAAGCTGGGATTTCGGGAACTGAACGAGCGGCCCCAAAACCCGAGTCCACGAGACCGACATCCCAGGAGCGAACGCGCTCCAGAGTTTCCCACACGGTCAATACCTCGACTCTGGACCTCGTTATCCGGGAACCAACTACGAAAACGAAACATCAGGTCGATCCTGCGCATGAGTCCAGCCGCTAGCTCGACGTAGCGGCTCTGCGCTGAGGGTCAGATGGACGGACTCCTCGGACCGCTTGGTGCCGCAGCCGCGGTCCCATCCCCGATCGCCGTGTCTTCGAGTTCGAACGTCGCTTGATACCTTGGGCGCGAGTCTCCCTCTGAAGGCGCCCTTCGCGGATCCGGTTCGAGTCCAAGTCGATCGTTCAGGGCCATTCCCATGTCGGGGCGGAAGACCACGTACCCATTCTTACCTCGGGCTTTGGCTTCATAGAGCGCTACGTCTGCGTCTCGAAGAAGCTGAGCGGCACCGTCGCGAGGACCCAGGGCCACTCCGATGCTGACGCCGATGTGCAATGGGCCGACTCGGCTCCGTTCAAGGATGAACGGTTCGGCGAATGAGGCCAAGAGCTTCTCGGCAACAAGTTCGGGACCAATGCCTCCGAGTTCTCCTTCTGCCAGAACAACGAACTCGTCCCCTCCAAGACGTCCGACGCTGTCGCTCGCCCGTAGCTCTTCCGAAAGGCGAAAACCGACTGCCCTGAGGAGCTCGTCGCCCACCTCGTGGCCGAAGGTGTCGTTGACCACCTTGAAGTTGTCAAGGTCAATGAAGAGAGCGCCGACCAAAAGGGGTTGTCGCGTGGCCCGGACGATCATTTGCTCGGCGCGGTCGAGGATGAGCGCTCGGTTGGGCAAATCGGTGAGCGAGTCATAGAGGGCTTGGTGCCGGAGTTGGCTTGTACTCTCGTCCACCATCCGAAGGGCCATGGCCCGCGATCGTGTCAACAGTCCGAGAAGTAGGAAGAGAAGAAGAGTTACGCCTGCGCCTAGGAGTCCGACTCCAAGCGCTTGAGCCGTCGCGCTGGATCGTGCAGAGCCGACAACTCTCACGACCCACGACCCACCCGCATTGAAGCGCAGGGAGCGCGTAAAGAAGGTGCCGCTAGGTGCTTTCCCTGACGTCGTAATCGGTGTGCTGCCGGAGCCCGGTTCGTCGAAAAGAATGCTTACCGAAAGTCTATGGTCGGTGACGATGTTAGAGCCAAGGAGGGCGCCACCACTGAATGTGGCGACAATCCATCCGCGCACGTCTGTCTGACGGGCCGAAACCGATGATGGGGTTCCCGCGCTCTCGTAGACGGGCGAGAAGAGGACGAAGAGGTCGGAAATGCCACCTGTCTTGGCGATCTTGCCGGCTGCCAATACTGTCGTTCGGCCGTTGGTTGTCGCCTCGTCGAGCAGGTCGGGAATCGGAGACCGGCTATTGCCTGGCGGTATCGTGGGGCTGCAAAAGTCAAAGGTTGTTGGAATCACTTTGGCCGCAGACGACGTGGCGATGCCAAACCGTTGGAGACAGTACTGAGATCGAGCTCCCGCCGGAAAGACCGAGTATGGAGCCGAAACGGGCTCGTTGACTGGTGGATCGGCAACGACCTCTGCGCCAAAGGCATTCAGCTGCGTCGCCAGGACGCGTTGAACGAATGCAAAGCCGACGCCGCCCGGAAAGCGGTTCTTGACGTCAATGGAGGTGTACCAGACAGCAAGTTCACGATTGGTAAGGTCTGGGATCGATACAACTCCGGCCCGCTCCGTCGCCACAAAGTCCACGTCTCGGCGCAGAGCGGTCGATACCGCTGCCGAAACGCTGGCGGCGTTCGTGGCAAAGGTATTCCTCGCTTGACTCTGAACATAGCCATGCCATGCGACCGCGCCAATTGTCGACATGGTCATCCCGGCGAAAAGGACGACAAGGACGACGATGTTCCAGAGATGAGCGGGCCCTGGAACATGTGGCGAATCGGCCCGATTGAGTGGCTCCTCCAACAGCACACGATCCTCAATCAGTGGCATACGTAATATCCATCGACTGCTTTCCCTATTTACGTTAGGTAAAGATGTGGGAGAAACCAGTCATTTGCGCCTGACAACCGAGCGGCATCGACGTGATCGAACTGGCGGATTCGCTCCCGCTGAGCGTCCGGCCGGTCCGCATTCACCCTCGTGGTCCGACGATTTCAGTGCTCCACATGAGATGCCGACCCGAGATCAGGGTCGAAGGGACCTTGACCAAGAACCGATGAGGCCCGGGTGCCCATGGCTGAAGCCGCGAACTTGCCCATTCGATATCTGCGGGCTCGGTAACAAGCTGTGCCCGCCCAGTCACGAGCACGCTCCAGCCCGTGCGGTACATGAGGTCGATGTCGTCAACTTCCATGCTGACTACCTGGCGACTGACGGCGGCAGTGAGCTTCGAACCCCTATCCGTGGAGAAGATCACGTCCTCGTCGAGCACGCACACATTGACAGGCAGCGCGACGGGGATGCAATCGATACTCAGTACCACCCGTCCGATGCGAGCGCCTCGAAGCAGCGTCATGCATTCAGGCCGGTCCAGCTCGACGGCGGAAAAGTTCGAATCACAATCCGAAGCGGTTGCCATCCAACATGTTGCGCGCCCTACCTCGATTTTAGACAGGGCCGAATGGCATATGTAGGCCACGCGAACCCAGATGCGAAATGTCACCGCGCCCGCCCTCAGGCACGGACCCTGGTCCTCCGGCACCCCGGACGGTGGGACCAAAGACCGGGGTCTTTGGTCCCTTGTTGGCGGCGTTGGTGACAGCCGGGACTTTCGGCCCTGTCGCCACCGGGTGCCCAAGAGGCACGCTGAAGTCAGATGGTCCCGTCCGGGACATGACAAGGAGGACAAAGTGAAACGCAAGACCTTCGACATGGTCCTGACGGCAGGAGGCGGGGTCTTGGTCGTCGTTCTGATCGTCGCCGGCGCTCTTGGTGTGTGGGGCTACAGCTTCGCCAACTCCAACGTCCACAACCAGCTGGCCCAGCAAGAGATCACTTTCCCGCCGGCGTCGGCGTTCGCCCACGCCAAGGCCGGCACCGAGATTACCCCCTCGATGATCGGGACGGTGAGCAAGTATGCGGGGCAGCCGCTGGTCACCGGTCAACAGGCCGAGGTCTACGCCAATGACTTCATCGGCGTGCACCTGAACGAGATCGGTGGCGGCAAGACCTACGCCCAGCTCTCCGCCGCCGCCATGGCCCTGCCCAAGGGTTCAGTGGCGTACACGGCGGCCGAAGCCAAGGTCCAGCTCGTCTTCCAGGGCACGACCCTTCGAGGATTGCTGCTCGAGGCCTACGCCTTCGGGACCTTCGGACAGATTGCCTTGGTTGCTGCCATTGGGTCCTTCATCCTGGCNNAAAGCTCACCCGGCCTCGATATCTGAGGCCGGGTGGGTCCGCGTCTGAGCCCGAAGGTGTCACGGATGGTCGAGCCGTCTCGAGGTATCAGACATGCGTTCGCTGGACTCGCGTTCCCCTCCCTCACGAGCTCGGCCGCGGGCCCGGGGCGACACGCGCTCGCCGTCAAGGAGGGTCCTGTGCATCTGCGCGGGATCGCCCGCCGGCGGACGACGTCGAACTACACCCTGAAGCGCCACATACCCCGAGAACGATTTACTGTGCTACCTGCGCCAAAGTTCCCATGGGCCATGGCAAGATTGTGACTCGGCGAAGTACGACGAGAATAGGCGAGNNCGATTCCAGCTAGCCCCACCATCTTCTCCCACGTCAGAGGCACTTTCGAGGGCTTCGTCACGGCGGGCGATTGGACATGCATCGCGCGTTCATCGCGCGTCAATGTGCGAAATTGTGTGCGAAATGGCTGTGCGAGAGGGAGGTTTCGAGAAGCCCATCGGGACCGTCGTGCTGACAGGAAGAGGTCCGGAGTGGCGCCGGCGGTTGCCGACTTCGGCGTCGTATGGACGCAGATTTCTTCACTTGTGGTCGGGTCGGCGGGGCACACGCCGAATCGTGACGGTCCATGGTTTGGTACGTCTACGACGACCGACGTCTGGGCCCTCGCCGGTAGATGTGACGACAGGGTCGCCGACGATGCGCATTGGCTGTTGTCAGAAACGTGACCGCCGACTCCCGATCAGGACGACATTCCCGCGAATACCGGTGGGTAGACGTGAAGTGCGACAACCCTCTGGTGGTATCTGTATGGGCACTTACATCCCCGGGCCAGTTGGATATACGCCCCGTCGTTACCGCTCGAGCTGCGTTCGTTATAGCGGTAGCGAGGACCCCAGGTAGCTCCCTCTCAGACTCGTCTCGGCGGGCCGCTCCGGTCGTTGCATAACATGGTTACTTCCAGGCGGGAGGGTGTTTTGACCATCGAAAACGTGGCCATCCTGTTCACCGACGTGGTGGGCTCGACGGAGCTGTCGCAGCGCCTGTCGCCCGAAGTCGCTGACAACGTCCGCCGGGGACACTTCTCGATCCTGCGCCAGGCCATCGCCGAAGCGGGCGGCACCGAGGTGAAGAATCTCGGTGATGGACTCATGGTGGTCTTCAGTTCGGCCTCAGCTGCTCTGGCCTGTGGCGTGGCTATGCAACAGGGCGTCGAACGGGAGAACCGACACGCCGAGCACTCGGTTTGTATACGGGTGGGCCTCAGCGGGGGCGAGGTAACCCGAGAGGACGACGACTACTTCGGGGAGCCGGTCATCGAAGCGGCCCGGCTGACTGCCGCTTGCGAGAGCGGACAAATCCTGGCTGCCGACGTGGTGCGGGCCATGGCCGGTCGGCGCAACCGTCACGAGTGCCGCTTACTCGGGGAGCTGACCCTGAAGGGACTCCCTGACCCGGTTCAGACCGTCGAAGTGCTCTGGGAACCTCTCGAAGGGACAGACACGGGCATCTCCATCCCACTGCCGGTTCGTCTGGCCGTGCGCCCCACCGTGGGCGTGGTGGGACGCGAAGTCGAGATGCAGACGATGACAGATACGGCCAAGCGCGTGGCCGATGGTGAGGGTCGTGAAGTGCTCCTCATCTCAGGCGAGGCCGGTCAGGGCAAGACCACACTCATCGCCGAGGTGGCGCGGTCCGCCTTCGACACCGGTGCCTGTGTGTTGTTCGGTCATTGCGAGGAGGATCTCGCCACCCCGTACCAGCTCTTCGCCGAAGCACTTGGCCACTACGTCACCCATGCTCCCGAGGATCAGCTCCTGGCTCACATCGAAGCGCACGGGTCGGAACTGGCCCGGTTGGTTCCGGCTCTCGCCAGCCGAATCGCCGATCTCCCGCCATCGAAGGCCACCGACTCCGATACCGAGCGTTATCTACTCTTCGCCGCCGTCGTCGGGCTGCTCGCGACAGTGTCATCTCAGCAACTCGTCGTCCTCGTCTTCGACGACCTCCAGTGGGCTGACAAGGGAAGNNTGTCCTCGGAAGCTATCGTGACGGCGAGTTGTCAAAGTCCCATCCGCTGCTCGACACTCTGGCAGCATTGCGTCGGCTGAGTGGGGTCTCTCGCCACGAGTTGACGGGGCTGGATGACAACGGGGTGGTGGCGTTCCTGGAGGCGTCGGCCGGTCAGACCCTCGATGACGTCGGCGTGGGTCTCGCCCATGCGGTGTACCGCGAGACAGACGGCAATCCTTTCTTCGTCAACGAAGTCCTCCGCAACCTCTGGGAGACGGGCGCCATCTATCAGGACGTCACGGGCCGATGGACATCCGATGTCTCGCTGGAACAGATGGCCCTGCCCGACAGCGTGCGGGAGGTGATCGGGGCACGCATCGGACGACTTGGACAGCACGCGGTGCTGGTTCTGGCGATGGCTGCGGTAATCGGTCGGGACTTCGATTTGGATCTCCTCGCCGGATCCACGACGACGACTGGTGACGAGCTGCTCGACATTCTCGACGCCGCCGGAGCAGCGGCTCTTGTGCGCGAGCTCGCCGACTCGGGGCGTTACACCTTCGCACACGCCCTCATCCAGCACACCCTGTATGAAGACCTCGGCCCCACCCGTCGGGCCCGGGCGCACTGGCGGGTAGCCGAAGCCTTGGAGGACCTCTGCGGGGACCGTCCCGGAAGGAGGGCGGGCGAACTGGCCCGGCACTGGTCCAGTGCCACCCCCGTCAACCTGGACAAGGCCATCTTCTACTCCCGCCAAGCCGCCGACGGCGCCCTCAGTGCCCTCGCCCCGGCCGACGCTCTGGGCTATTACGCCCAGGCCCTCGGCCACTACGCCCGGGCCGACGATCCCGATCCGGGCATGGGTCTCGACCTCGCCATCGGACTCGGGACGGCCGAGCGCCTGACGGGTGACCCCGCCTTTCGTGACACCCTTCTCGACGCTGCTCGCCGGGCGGCCGACCTCGGTGACACGGAGCGACTGGTGGCCGCTGCCCTGGCCAACGACCGGGGCTGGTTCAGCACTGCCGGTGTCATCGACACGGAGAAGGTCGACGTCCTGGAGATGGCCCTCGATCGGCTCCCGGCCGACAACCCCGACCGGGCGCTCGTGCTGGCCACCTTGTGCGGGGAGATCGCCTTCGGGACACCGCTCGCCCGGCGCCAAGCCCTGGCCGACGAGGCCCTCGCCATCGCTCAATCCTCCGGTGACGACGCCACCATAGTGCGGGTCCTCAACCACGTCTTTGGCCCGCTCAAGGTGCCGTCGCAGTTGGAACAGTCGTTGGCCCGGACGGCCGAGGCCCTGGTTCGGGCCGAGCGCCTTGGTGACCCGGTACTACTGGCCGGTGCGGCTTGGTGGCGCGCAATCGATGCCGCCAACGCCGGGGACATCGATGAGATGGACCGCTACATGAATATGTGGGGGTCGCTGGCGGAGCAACTCGACCAGCCCACCTTGACCTGGGGGCACACTTTCGTACGCGCCATGCGAGCGCAGATCGCCGGGGATATCGATCGAGCCGAACAGTTGGGGATGGAGGCACTCCAGATCGGCAGCGACAGCGGTGAACCCGACGCCGTCCTCGTTTTCGGCGCGGGCCTCATTGTTGTGAACCTGCAACGCGGCACTTTGGGCGAGCTCGTCCCGCTCATTGAGCAGATGGAATCCGAGACTCCGGATCTCAGTTCGGGAATCATGTCTGGAGTTTTGTCCATGGCCCACGCCGAGGGGGGTCGGACGGACGACGCACGTACGCTGCTCGAGAGATTCGCCACAGCGGACTTCGGTCTTCCTGAGGACGAGCTGTGGCTCACCGCAATGGTCGACTACGCCGAAGCTGCCATAGAATGCCGGGATCCCAAGTACGCTGGGCCGCTGTTCGACCGGCTTGCTCCGTGGTCCAATCAGTTCGCCACTTCCGGCGGTCTTGCGGCTGTGGGCCCGGTCAGCCATTGCCTCGGCGGCCTGGCCACCGTCCTCGGTCGCTACAACGAGGCGGACTCATACTTCTCCCAATCTGCGGCGATGAGCGGCCGGATGGGTGCGAAATACTTTGCCGCCCGGACCGACCTCCTGTGGGGACAAATGTTCGCCACACGCGGTGCTCCAGGCAACCCTGAGAAGGCGACGGACTTGCTGATCAAAGCCCACTCGGCCGCAGTGGACCACGGGTACGGCACCGTGGAACGCCGAGCCGTGGCGGAGCTCCAACTGTTGAACCAGTGACCAGTAGACGAGCACCGCACGATGTGATCACCCCGAGCTCTGGTGACGCGCACTCGTCAGGGGGCTCGAGATTCTCGGGAGACCGACCGTGAGTTGCTTTAACGTTGGAACATAACCTGTTCGGAGGGTGCCAAAATGGCAGACGATCGACCGAAGCGCGTCGCAGTTCTCGGTGGCGGTATTGGAGGGTTGACGGCAGCGCTCGAGCTGAGCGCAACACCGGAACTGCGGGCCAACTACGACGTCACGCTCTACCAGCTCGGCTGGAGGGCTGGCGGAAAATGCGCAACCGGCCGCGCCGAGCACCTCGGGCAGCGTGTGCAGGAGCACGGTCTCCATCTTTGGTTCAATGCCTACGACAACGCCTTCCGCCTTCTAGCGGACTGCTACGACGAACTCGATCGACCGCCCAACCATCCACTGCGAACAATGGATTGCGCCTGGACACCACTTACGACGGCGGTGCTCTACGACTTCTATCAAGGCCGGTGGTCCAGCGCGGTCCGCAGCTTTCCCTTAGAACCTGGCCGGCCGTGGGATCACCTCGAAGTGCCCCGCTTCTGGGATTTGGTCGTCGGCGTCATGGATCTTGCCATCGGTCACGGAGATCGACCCCTCTCCTCTCCGAGGATTGGACCCCTTCAGCGCCTCCTCCGTCGTGCGGGCGATGCCGCGGAAGCTGCGGTTGTCTGGCTCGCCGGTCGCTATGCCGATTGGCGTCATCGCCACACCTCGATGGGACGCCATCACGTTCACGTTATGGCCTGGCTGCTCCAGGTTGTCCGGGACACGATCTGGCGCCGGCATGTGCGCGATCACCTCGAAGACGACGGGACTCGGCACTGGTTCTCACAAGCGGACTTTTTGTTCACCTCGCTGATTGGAATGATTCGCGACGAAGTGCTCTGGCGAGGATTTGAGACTCTCAACGAGCGGGAGTTCCGAGATTGGCTGACCCAGCATGGAGCCAGGCCGACCACCTTGTCGGGCCCCGACGTTAGGGCGGTGTACGACCAGGTGTTCGCCGGGTCGACCGGACCGGCTGTAACTGGTCACGATCCTGTGAGCTTCGATGGACGTGGTGTTGCATCGATTGCGGCCGGCGTCGCCTTGTATACGACCCTACGAACATACATCCCAGGTCGCGGCAGCTTGATGTGGCAGGCAACGGCCGGATGGGCGACACGGCGATCGCGCCGATGTACGAGACATTGGCGAAGCGGGGGGTTCGCGTCGAGTTCTTCCAGCAGGTCACCAACCTCGGTGTCGACCGCGCGCGGAAGCTGGTCGACCGTATCGATATCGTCCGCCAGGCGCGCCTACTCGGGGAGTACGACCCGCTCTGCAGCGTGGAGATCCAGTCCCAAGAACACAGTAAGCGCATGGGTCAATTGCGTTGCTGGCCGAGCGTGCCTAAGTGGGACAAACTCGTAAACGGAAGCTCGCTGAGGGACTCGGGCATCGACTTCGAGCGAGGTGAGGCTGAACCGAACGCCGAAAGGCGAAGTCTGCATCTGGGAGCGGACTTCGACACGGTCGTGTTGGCGATCTCTCCGGCGGCACTAGCACCGATATGCGCTGAGGTGATGGAGGTAAGTCCGGCCGTTGCGAGGATGCTCGAGAACACCCATACGATCATGACCCAGGCCTTCCAAATCTCGATGAACACGGACCCGAAGGATCTTGGCTTCGATCATGGTCATGCTGCTATGTCGACCTTCGTGGAACCACTTGACACCGGCGCGGACAACTCGCAAGTGCTCTGGACGGAAAACTGGCCCGATGGGCTGTCCCCGAAGGCGGTCTGGTACTTCTGCGGTGTACTCGACGATGCAGATGGCGACACCACTGACGAAGTCATCGACCGCGCCAAGCGAAACGCGCTTGACTATCTCGCGCACATCGGTGATCAATGGCCCGGCGCCGTCGGGCTCGATGGCTTTCGGTGGGAAATATTGGTAGATCCGGAGAATGACGTAGGAGAAGCCCGGTTCGATCGGCAGTATTGGCGGGCGAACTCGACGGCGACCGAGCGGTATGTACAGTCGTTGCCGGGCACCGTCAAGCATCGCCTGGCGGTCGATGAATCAGGGATTGACAACCTGTTTCTGGCTGGCGACTGGACCAAGAACGGCTTCAACCTCGGTGCCGTCGAGGCGACTGTGATGTCTGGCATGCAGGCCTCGCGGGCGATCTCGGGACATCCTGAACGCATCCCGTGGGAGTCGTATCCGTGGATGACCTAAGCATGTCAGCCGAGTCCTCGCTCCCGTCGGGTTTTATCACGTTCCTCCCTCGGTGACGTGATCAGCTCCACGAAGCTGCCCTTGATCGGATGAGCGAGGCGATGGACCGGCATCAACAAGATCGACGGGACCGTTTCCATCAATGATGGGATCATGCTCACGCTGAAGCGGGAGAGGGGTTCGAGTAGATCAACGTTCCCGGATCCACCGGGTGCGGGATCTGGGGCGCCACGGCCACGAGCATTGCTCTCGATATAAGAGACCGGGATAACAGGCCAGCTGAAGGAAGCAACCATGCCTTACGATGCGACGCAAGCCGAGTTCTTCTCCGGTTGGGTGGACCTCGCCTATGCCTCTTTCGATGAGACGGAGCCGGATCCGCCTACACCGCAATTCCCCGACGGTTGGGAATCCTGCGGCAATCTTCAGGTGCACTTCGGGATGACCGACTTCATCGGATGGGCGGCCAAGCGCACCGACAATGCCGCTCAGGCGATCATCTTCCTCGGATCGAAGGATCTCGAATGGCTCCGCGACTTGGACGTGTCTAAACGCGCTCATCCCATCGGTGGCAAGGTCGCAGGCGGTATGTACGACATGTACCTTTCGTTGACATTGCGGACTGAGATGGGGAGTATGTCCTTTGCGGACTATCTGGCTCAGATCGATCGGACGATTCCGACTTGGGTGGCGGGGCATAGCCTGGGAGGTGCGTTCACGACGTTCACGGCGGCCGACATAGCCCAACTCGCGGGCCCGCCGGTAAGCGACGACCTCCAGGTGTACAGCTTTGGGTCACCTCGGGTGGGCACCTCCGACTTCGTTTCGTCCTTTGAGTCGCTGGTCCCCAACAACTACCGGATCTACAACGTTCCGGATATCGTGCCAATGTTCCCTCCGGAGGCACTCGGGTACCTGCACGTCAACACGGCGGAGCCGGTCCCCCCGCTCGTCTCTCGAAATGGGCCGATGTATCACGGGTACGATCCCCTCAAGAGACTGGCGTGCTATCACAGCCATCTCGGATATCGCTTCATGCTGAAGCAGCGGCTCGGCGAGAATCCCAATCCCAAGATGCTCGGTGATTGCTACGAGCCACTGGGCCCATCGTCGCCCGGTGACGGCCTCGCCGCCAGCGAGCGGTAGCCCTCAGACGATGAACGTATGACGCGCGATCCGTGCCTACCGGAGTCCTCGCCGGGGCGCGTCACACCCACCCGGAGGTCGCCGAGGCCGGCAAGGCCACCACGAGCCCCGGATATCGAGAGCCCGAGGAATTTCTACTGACCTTACGGTGACCTCCCTGCTGGATAGCCCGGAATGAACCCGGTCCAGGCGCCGTTGTCTCCATCGTCATCGGAGAAGGGAGCAAACAGTGCCGCTGGCTGTGCGATTCGACGAGTACGGAGACATCGACGTCCTCAAGGTGGTGGAGGTCGCCCGGCCGGTTCCGGGGCCGGGTCAGGCCCTGGTGAAGGTCATGGCCGCCGGCATCAATCCGGGCGAGGCCAACATCCGCAATGGTTTGCTGCACGCCATGTGGCCGGCCACGTTCCCCTCAGGCCAGGGAAGTGACCTGGCCGGCATCGTCGAGGAGCTGGGACCCGACGTCACCCGGTTCACCGTCGGTGACGAGGTCCTGGGCTTCGTCGATACCCGGGCCAGCCACGCCGAGCTGGTGGTGGCTGATGTCGACAACCTGGTGGCGCGCCCAGGCAACGTGCCGTGGGATGTGGCTGGCTCGCTGTTCGTCGTGGGGACTACCGCCTACGCCGCCGTGCGGGCCGTGAACCTGGTCCCAGGCGACACGGTGGTGGTGTCCGGCGCGGCGGGCGGCGTCGGTTCGCTCGCCGTGCAGCTGGCCACCGACGCTGGCGTCACGGTGATCGGCCTGGCCAGCGAGGAGCATCACTCTTGGCTCGCCAGCCACGGGGTGATCCCCGTGGTCTACGGCGGCGACGTGGCCGAGCGCATAAGGGAAGCGAGTGACGGGGACGTCGACGCCTTCATCGACACCTTCGGCGGCGG
>PKWD01000164.1 GCA_003131945.1 Acidimicrobiaceae bacterium | reverse complement strand
ACGACATGACGACGATGGCCGCCCGCGACGCCGGGGCCAGCATGTGGGAGCGGACCGACCTGCGGCCGTCGGACGTCCACCTGGCCCAGCTCTACGACGGGTTCAGCATCCTCACCATGGTGTGGCTCGAGGAGCTCGGCTTCTGCGGCAAGGGTGAGAGCGGCAGCTTCGTCGAAGGCGGCTCCCGCATCGCACTCGGCGGTGAGATCCCCCTCAACACCAGTGGGGGCCAGCTGTCGGCCGGACGGCTGCACGGATTCGGCTTCCTCCACGAGGCGTGCCTGCAGCTGCGCGGTGACGGAGGCGAACGTCAGGTGGCCGGCGATCCCAAGGTGGCCGTCGTGGCCAACGGCGGCGGTCCCATCGCCGGCACCATGCTCCTCACCCGCGACCCGGCGTAGACCGAGGCCGACCGGGGCCCGCTCACCGGATCGGCCGAGTTGACGGGACCGGGAGGGAACTCTCCAGAGCTTCCCAGCTCACCGCCGATCGAAGGCGCTGCGCTTCCGCCCGTTGACCGCCGTTCAGACCGAAGAGGCGCTTCGACCACAGCAGGTAGACGGCGATGGCGACATTGATGACGAAGGTGACGAGCTTCAGTGCGCTCACCGACGACGTGAGCTCGTAGATCTCGAACGGGATGAGGAGGATGGTGGCGACGAAGGTGAGGTATTCGGCCCACCGCTTGGCGAACCAGAGACCCACCATCTCCGTCGCTTCGAGGACTCCGTAGGCGACGACGACCGCCCCCGCCTCGTAGAGGTGGGCGGTGGTGATGGTGAAGAGGTGCTTGAAGTGGCCCAGGAAGGGATGCGCCTGGGACGGACCTCCGAACGCTTCGACGATCTGCGTGTAGTCGTGCTGCAGGGCGGCATGGTCGCTGGCCACGAAGAAGATGATGAGGGCCAGGACGACGAGGACGGTGACGTGAACGGCCCGGTCGAAGGCGATGAGCCGCAGAACGTAGCGGTCGCGCAGGAGCGGGCCGCGTAACGGCAGCTCTATCTCCTCTCGGGGTGGCACGGTGTCCCGTACGGGTGCCGTCGGGGGACTCATGGCCACCCAGTCGTAACAACGCAGACAGTGGTACCAACGCAGGCCGTCGATCTCACGGACGACGCCGGCGTCGGCCTCGGCGATCTGAGCGGCATCGATCCCCACCAGGACGTGGCCACTCCAGCCACAGGCGAACAGCTCGAAGCGGTTGGCGGGGCGCTGGCTCATCCGCCTATGACGGTAGCGGTGCCGGTGGGCGGCCCCCGGTGACCCGGCGCCCGTCCGACGCTGACGCCGGTGTCAGTGTCCGGGCGGCCGGGCTACGATCCCGGGGTGCAATTGCACTACGACGAGGAGACCGAAGCCTTCCGGGCCGAGCTCCGGGAGTGGATGGAGGGGCATCTGCCGTCCGTGGCCGAGCGCCACGAGCGCGTGGTGTCCTCGGCCCACATCCCCGAGTGGGCCCGTCGCTGGCAGCGCGCCCTTTTCGACGCCGGCTGGCTGGTGCCGGGCTGGCCCCCGGAATACGGCGGACGAAACGCCACACCCGTGCAGCAGATGGTCTATTTCGAGGAGCTGGCCCGCATCGGCGTACCTCGCAGCTGCAACCCCCAGGGGCTCTCCATCATCACCCCCTCCATCCTCGACTACGGCACCGAGGAGCAGAAGACCCGGTTCGCCCTTCCCACCCTGAAGGCCGAGGTCAGCTGGTGCCTGGGCATGAGCGAACCCAACGCCGGGAGCGACCTGGCCGGGCTGCGGACCCGAGCCGATCTCCACGGCGACCACTTCGTGGTGAACGGCCAGAAGGTGTGGACCTCGGGGGCGCATCATTCCGACTACTGCTTCTGTTTCGTCCGCACCGATCCCGACGCCGCCAAACACGCCGGCATCAGCGTCCTCATCATCGACATGACCACCCCCGGCATCGAGACGCGCCCTATCGCCGAACTCACCGACCGTGATCACGCCGATTTCAACGAGGTGTTCTTCACCGACGTGATCGTGCCGGCGGAGAATCTCGTCGGTGAACTGCACCACGGGTGGTCGGTGGCCGGAGGGTCCCTGGCCCACGAGAGGGGGATGCTGTGGATCAGCGAATCCACCAACCTCGAACGGATGCTGCAGCGGGTCGTCTCGACGGCCACCACTCCCCTTCCCGGGGGCCGGCGCCTCGACGACGATCCCATGTTCCGTGACACCGTGGCCCGGGCCTACGTGCAGTCCCAGGCTCTGCGTCTCCTCGGATACCGCGGCTTCGCCAAGTTCGCCAAGGGCGAGGCGTCGCCCGAGCACTCGGTTCTCAAGCTGCTCGGCAGTGAGCTGCGCCGCAACCTCTCTCTCGACGTCGGGGAGGCACTCGGGGCGCTGGGTACCGACCTCGACCGCCATGAGGCCCCGTCCGTGGGCCGGGGTGATGCCGAGGCCTGGCTGGTCCACTGGCTCCAGTCGTTCTCCGGGACCATCGCCGGAGGGACGTCGGAGATTCAGCGCAACATCATCGCCGAGCGGGTGCTCGGGCTGCCGCGGGCCTNNGAGCTATGGGCCCGAGGTCTTCGGACCACCACCGCGCCAGACATCGCAGAAGTACTGGGACCCCGAGATCCAGACCATGGACCGCGAGCGCATGCGGGCGCTGCAAGAGGAGCGCCTCGGGGCGATGCTGGGCAAGGTGTTCGACAACCCGGTGCCGCTGTTCAGGGACAAGCTCATCGACGCGGGCATCAAGTCTCCGGCCGACATCAAGTCGCTCGACGACATACGCCACATTCCGCTCACGGTGAAGCAAGACCTGCGTGACTCCGAAGGGGAGGCTCCCCCGTGGGGGACGTACCGGTTCACCGATCCCCGTCAGGCTGTGCGGGTGGGCCAGTCGACGGGCACGACAGGTACTCCCACCATCTCCATCTGGACGCGGCGCGACCTGTGGATCGAGTANNCCTCGGCCCGCGTCTGGTGGCGCTACGGGTACCGTCCGGGGATGATCGTCACCCACGCCCATCCTGCGTATCTCTACGGCGGTGGCCCGATGCTGTCGGGCTCCTACGAGTACTTCGGCATGCTCAACATCTGGGTGCCGCCGCCCGACACCGACGAGCTGGCCGAGCAGG
>PKWD01000328.1 GCA_003131945.1 Acidimicrobiaceae bacterium | reverse complement strand
CTCGCGGTCCTCGTCGTCGACGACGATCACGATCTCGCCCCGGCTGATGGCGGCGATGGCGTCTTCCACGCGCGCTATTTCCATCAGGCGGCCTCCAGTTCGACGCGCAGGTCGTCTCCCAGCCGGACGACCGAGACGAGCCGTCCCCGCCACAGTTCCTCCATGGTCGAGGCCCCCTCCCCGGCGAACATCGGTCCGGCATCGTCGCCGCCGAAGAGAGCGGGGGCGAGATAGACCACGTAGCGGTCGACCACGCCGTCGTGGTGGAAGGCGTGGGCCACGTGGGCCCCGCCTTCGACGAGGACCTGGAGGATCCCCCGGGACCCGAGCTCGTCGAGAACGGTGGCCGGCTCCCCCGTCAGCTCAAGGGCGGGAAGGACGCGGGCGTCGGCCGGGATGCGGCCGAGAACGACCCGCAGCGGCTGACGCTCGGGTTCGGGGTCGGTGCGGACGGTGAGCTCGGGATCGTCGGACCGTATGGTGCCGGCACCGACGAGCACGGCGTCGGACGCGGCCCGCAAGCGGTGGGCGTCGGCCCTGGCCTCCTCGCCGGTGATCCAGCGTGAGGTCCCGTCGGGTGCCGCGATACGGCCGTCGAGGGTGGCGGCCAGCTTGAGCACGACCCAGGGCCGGCCCGTGCGACGGTGCTTCAGATAGGGGGCGAGCAGCTCGCTGGCCTCGTCGGCTCCCACGCCCACCACCACCTCGATCCCCTCCCGGCGCAGCTCGTCGACGCCCCGACCCGATACCCGGTGGTCGGGATCGAGGACGGCCACCACCACCCGGGTCACCCCCGAGGCCACGATGACGCCGGTGCAGGGAGGGGTCAGGCCCTGGTGGGCACAGGGTTCGAGCGTCGTGTACAGGGTGGCGCCGGCGGCTCGGTCGCCGGCGGCGGCCAGGGCCACCACTTCGGCGTGGGGTCCCCCGGGGGGCTCGGTGGCGCCTTCGTACCAGCGTCCGCCGGAGACGACCACGCATCCGACCCAGGGATTGGGGGCGGTCGTGGTCCGCACCGTGGCGGCCAGGGCCAGCGCCCGCCGCATGACATCGAGGTCCTCGCCCCGGTCACCCCGATCGGGCGACAGATTCGGGGACGACGTCATGGGATCACAAGTCTACCGGGGCTCCCGGCAGGGCTTTCTCGCCCGCCAGGCGGATCCGGCGGGCCGCCTCCCAGGGACGTTCGGCCCCGAAGAAAGCCGACCCGGCCACGAGGACACGGGCCCCCGCCCCCACCACCAGAGGCGCCGTCCTCTCATCGATGCCCCCGTCCACTTCGAGCTCAGCGGCCAGGCCCCGGCGGTCGAGCTCCTGGCGGGTCCGGGCGATCTTGGGCAGGACCTCGTCCATGAAGGACTGGCCCCCGAAGCCGGGGTGGACCGTCATGCACAGGATCAGGTCGGCCTGGGCCAGATGAGGGTCGATGGCCTCGTAGGGGGTCTCAGGGTTGATGGCCAGCCCGGCCCGCAATCCGAGCGCCTTGGCCTGGTCGAGCAGCGTGGCCGTGTTTCCCACCTCGACATGGACCGTGCAGCCATCGGCCCCGGCCCGGCGGAAGGCCTCCAGATAGGCCCCGGGATCGGTCATCATCAGGTGGCAGTCGAAGAAGAGCCCCGTGTGCCTGCGTAGGGACGCCACGACCGGTGGCCCGATGGTCAGGTTGGGTACGAAGTGACCGTCCATGACGTCGATGTGCAGCCAGTCGGCCTCGGCCGCGACCTCGCCGACGGCCTCGGCCAGGCCGCCGAAGTCGGCCGACAGCACCGAGGGGGCGATCTTCAGCATCAGCGGCGAGCCTAAAGGCTCTTCGTCAGCGGCCAGGATCCGGCTCTCCCAGAACTTCGCCGGGCTGCAGGCGTACGCCACGGCGCCAGTCAGCGGCGGCCATGGGCCGCTTCCCCGCCGGCTGCACGTCGACGAGCTCGAGGCTCCCCGATCCGCAGCGCACGACGTCGTCACCGGCGTCGCCCCCGATGGTGCCCGGCGGTCCACCGGCCCCGGTGCCACCGGGATCAGTGCTGTCGGCGTCGGGCACGGGGCGCGCGTCGAGGACGCGCAGGCGCTCGCCCCGGAAGGTCGTCCAGGCCCGGTCGAGACGCACCAGCCGGTGCAGCGCCTCGGCCGGGAGCTCCCAGGCCAGACGGAACTCGTCGGGCTCGAGCTTGGCCGCGTAGGTGGGCTCGCCCTCCTGGGGTCGGCCGGGCCCGAGGGCGGCCACTGCGCCGGCCAGGGTGTCGACCAACAACTCGGCTCCGGCCGCCGACAACCTCTCGACCAAGGCCGACGCGTGCTCGTCGCCGTCGATGGCCAGGCGCCGGCTGGCGAGAACCGGACCGGTGTCGAGCCCGGCCTCCAGCCGCATGACGCAGACACCGCTGACATCGTCGCCGGCCAGGATGGCCCGCTCCACCGGCGCCGCCCCCCGCCAGCGGGGCAGCAACGAGAAGTGCACGTTGACCATGGGCACCACGTCGAGAAGGCGCTGGGGGACGATGCGCCCGTAGGCGACGACGACAGCCAGTTCGGCCCCGACGTCGACCACGTCGTCGAGTGCGTCTGTCACCGGGAGCCCGAGATCGATGGCCGCCTGCTTCACCGCGCTCGGGGTGTGCTCTTTGCCCCGGCCCCGGCGGGTGTCGGCCCGGCTCACGACGAGAGCGATGTCGTGGCCGGCGGCGACGAGCGCCCGCAGAGGCGCCACGGCGGCAGGGGGCGATCCGAGGTAGGCGAGCCGGGCCACGGCGGTCACTCTCCGGGTCGGTGGGTGGAGCTACAGACCGTGGTGGTCCGACGCGTCGCCGGACCCGTGTCCGTTGGACCCGTCGCCGTTGGGCCGCACCAGACGGGTCAGCCCGTCGGGATCGTCGCCGGGCGGGCGTAGCGCCCACGACCGCAGGATCCGCATGGCCTCCCGGCGCTGCTCCTCGTCGAGGCGCTCCACCAGGAGCACGCCGTCGAGGTGGTCGACCTCGTGCTGGTAGACGCGGGCCTCGTACTCGTCGGCCTCGATGGAGATCTCGTTGCCGTCGAGATCGAAACCGGTGAGGTGGATCTCCTTCGGTCGGACGATGTCCCACGCCAGTCCCGGGATGGACAGGCATCCCTCTTCGAATGTCCACTCCCCCCGGGCGTCGGAGATGACCGGGTTCACGATGGTGCGCGCGCCGAGGTCGTCGTGGAGGTCGTAGACGAACATGCGCTTCTGCACACCGACCTGGGGGGCGGCCAGGCCCACACCGGGGGCCTCGTACATGGTCTGCACCATGTCGTCGGCCAGCACCTTCAGGTGGCCGTCGATGTCGAGGACCTCCGGGGCGCGCTGGCGCAGCACGGGGTCACCGAAGAGCCGGATGGCGTACGCGCTCACCAGCCCATCGTACCGGCGCCCGTCGCCGTTGCCGTCCTCAGAAGTGTCGGTCCCGACGCCCCGGTCAGGGTAGGACCATGGACGAGATGGGGGAAAGTCCGCTGGTCGTCTTGGACCGGTGCATGGTCTGGATGTCGGTGAACTCGGCCAGGCCCCAGGGACCGTTCTCCACTCCGATGCCGCTCCACTTGAAGCCACCGAAGGGGAACTGCGGCCCCATGGCCAGATGGACGTTGACCCACGCCGTGCCCGCCTCCAGCCGGCCGGCCACCTCGGCGGCCCGGTCGGTGTCGGTCCCCCACACCGAGCCGCTCAGACCGAAGTGCGTCCCGTTGGCCCGCTCCACGACGTCGTCGATGTCGCGGTAGGAGATGACCGGCAGCGCCGGCCCGAACTGCTCCTCGTCCACGATCCGCACCCCGTCGGAGAGGCCCGACAGAACGGTGGGCTCGAAGAAGTAACCGGGTCGGTCCATGGGCTTCCCGCCGGCCGCCGCCTTCGCCCCGTGGGCCAGCGCGTCGGCCACCAGCTCGCTGACCCGCTCGTACTGGGGGGCGTTGTTGATGGGACCGAGCTTGCTGGTGCCGTCGGTCCCGTCTCCCACGGTCACGGCCTTGGCCCGGCTGGCAAGTGCGTCGACCACCTCGTCGTACATCTGTTCGGGGACATACACCCTCTTGATGGCCGAGCAGATCTGGCCGTTGTTGGCGAAGGCGCCACCGAAGATCCCGTCGGCCACCACGGCGGGGTCGGCGTCGTCGAGGATGATGGC
>PKWD01000332.1 GCA_003131945.1 Acidimicrobiaceae bacterium | reverse complement strand
GATCTGGAGGCGGCGGCGCGGCGGGCCGAACTGGAGGGCGGCACGGCCCAGGCGGTCGGGCCCCATGTCGCTCTCGGGGGAGGAGGGTTCGCCGACGACGGTGCCCCGGCCGACGCCCTCGTGGCCGTGCCCGACGGAGCCGGCGGTTGGGTGGTGGCGGAGACGTTGCACGAGGCCCGGATCAACGCCGGCAAGGTGCAGGGACGGAACTCGACGGTGGCTGTGGGCCATCCCCTGGAGGTTCCTCCCGGCGACTGGGCCCTGAGCCTGCGGACCACCTTCACGGAGCCGGCCTACCTGGAGCCCGACGCCTCGTGGTGCGAGCCGGGCGGGGTGGCGGCCAGTTCGCTGGCCAACGGCGGCGCCTTCGGGGGCAAGCTCGTGCCGCTGGTGGCCGACGTGGCCCGTCGACTGGCCGATGAGCACGGCCGGTGCGTCAGGGCCGTGATGGCCCGTGAGGACGTGGTGCGGATGGGGCCCAAGAGACCCCCGATAGCCGCCGGGGTGCGACCGGACGGCAGCGGTGTCCTGCGGGTGGCGACGACGGTGGGCAGCGACACCCTCGATGACTGGGTGATGGCGGTGGCATCGGTGGCACCGGGACTCGTCATCGAAGAGGTGGTGGTGGCCGGCCCCCCGGTCTCATCGGAGCTCCGCGGTGCGGGATGGGTCGAAGCCACGGTCCTCCTGGCCGCCCTCGAGGCCGGGCGTGGCGGAGCCGTCGGCCCCGGTCATTCGGTGACGGTCACATCGCCGGCCGGCGCCCGGGCGACGGCCGTGGTCGAATCCGATGGGGCGGTGACGGTGACGGTGGCGGCCGGTGCGGTTCTCGACGAGGTGGTGCTGCGTTCCTACGTGGTGGGCGCGGCCCATCAGGCGCTCGGCTGGGTGCGCAGCGAAGGCGTGGCCGTCGACGCCTCGGGGACGGTCCTCGATCTCACCATCCGCTCCTTCGGGATCCTGACGGCGCGCGACATGCCGAGGGTCGAGGTGGTGGTGGAAGATGACAGCGGTCCGGCCGTGCGCGGCGCCGACGCGGTGTTGGCGGCGGTGGCCACGGCCGCGTGGTTGGCCGCCGGGCTCCCGCCCGAGTGGCCGGTGCAACGAGGAGGTGGGTCATGAGTACTCCGGTCGGACCCTATGCGCCGGCGGTGCGGGCCGGCCCGTGGTTGGTGTGCTCGGGCCAGGTCGGCATACGGACCGAAGCGGGCGGCCCGGTCCTCGTCGACGGTGGGGTGGCCGGCCAGGCGCGCCAGGCGCTCGACAATGTGGCCGCCCTGCTCGCCGGCCGCGGGCTGGGGTGGGACAACGTGGTGAAGGCGACCGTCTTTCTCACCGACATGGCCGACTACGGCACCTTCAACGAGATCTACGTCGCCGCTCTCGGCCATCACCGCCCGGCCCGGTCTCTGGTGGCGGTGGCCGGCCTGCCGCTCGGCGCGCTGGTCGAGGTCGAGGTCTGGGCCTACGTCCCCGAGTAACGCCGATGGCCGATGGGTTCCGGCGTCAGGGTGTCCAGGTGCCGTGGCCGAAGCGGTAGCCGACGGAGCGGACGGTTTCGATCAGATGGGCATGCTCCTCGCCCAGCTTGGCCCGTAGCCGCCGGACGTGGACGTCGACAGTGCGGGCACCGCCGTAGTACTCGTAGCCCCAGACCCGGCTGAGCAGTGTCTCGCGGGTGAAGACCTTGCCGGGACGGGCGGCGAGAAAGCGCAGGAGCTCGTACTCCATGAAGGTGAGGTCGAGGACGCGACCCCCGACGGCCGCCTGATAGGTCTCGAGGTTGAGGACCAGGGGGCCGTGCTCGATGAGCTCGGCGTTGAGCCCCCGTCCGGTGCGCCAGAAGAGATGGGCCAGGCGGGCGGCGACTTCTTCGGCTGTCGCCGGTAGGACGCAGAAGTCGTCGAAGTGGTCCTCGCGCAACTGGAGGTCGTCGATCTGGTGGGGGGCGACGATGAGGAGCAACGGACGCAGCGGTACCTCGCGGGTGCGCACCAACCGGCATAGGGCGAAGGCGCCGGTGGCGTCGGTGTCGGCGCAGACCACGGCGCCGGCCCAGCCGTCTTCGGGTTCATCGGACTGGGCGTGTTCGGCCCGGGCCAGCGCCTTCCAGGGATAGCCGGCGCGCTCGAGGGCGAGGCCGACCTCAGGCGGGAAGGGGTCGGGGAAACACAGCAGGGATTCCATGAAGTGGATGTGGTCTGTTCGCCTAGAGCAAGGGCAGGTAGCGGTCGAGCTCGAACTGGCTGATGTGGGTCTTGTAGGAAGCCCATTCGGCCCGCTTGTTGCGGATGAACCACTCGAAGACGTGCTCGCCCAAGGTCTCGGCCATGAGCTCGGAGCGCTCCATGTCGGCCACGGCCTCGTTGAGGCTGCCCGGAAGGGAACGGATCTGTTCGGCGGCGAGCTCCTCGGGGGTCATGGCGAAGAGGTTGGCCGCCGCCTCACGGGGCAACTCGTAGCCCTGCTCGATCCCCTTCAAGCCGGCGGCGAGTATGACGGCGAAGGCCAGATAGGGATTGCAGGCCGAGTCGGGCGCCCGGTACTCGACGCGGGTGGACTCGATCTTGTTGCGCTTGACGAAGGGGACGCGGACCAGAGCCGAGCGGTTGTTGCGGGCCCAAGAGACGTGGATGGGGGCCTCATAGCCCGAGACCAGGCGCTTGTAGGAGTTGACC
>PKWD01000174.1 GCA_003131945.1 Acidimicrobiaceae bacterium | reverse complement strand
TGCATCGGCCAGTGGGACCGCGCCGACCTCGACCCGATGAAGCCGAACACCATCGTGAACAGCTACAACCGGAATTTCCCGAAGCGCAACGACGGTAACGCAAGCACGAAGGCGTTCGTCACGTCGCCCGACATGGTGATCGCCTTCGCCCTGGCCGGTACCCTCGACTTCAACCCCGTCACCGACTCGATCACGGCAGACGGGGGCACAGAGGTGCGCCTGGACGCGCCCGTCGGCCAAGATCTCCCTCCCGGCGGCTTCGATTCCGGCGTGTCGGGCTTTCTGGCCCCCCCTCAAGAAGCCACCGGCATCAAGATCGCGGTGGCGCCCACATCTGACCGGCTGCAGCTGTTGTCCCCTTTCCCCACCTGGGACCGCGACGACTACATCGACTTGCCCGTTCTGATGAAGGCGAAGGGGAAATGCACGACAGACCACATCTCCGCCGCCGGACGATGGCTCAAGTACAGGGGCCATCTCGAGAACATCTCGGGCAATCTCTTCCTTGGCGTGACGAACGCGTTCACTGGTGCCACCGGCGAAGGCAAGGACTTCCTGGACGGTCAGACTCGTCCCTTCCCCGATATCGCCAAGCATTTCGGCGCCATGGGCGTGCGTTGGTGTGCGGTGGGTGATGAGAACTACGGCGAAGGCTCATCGCGCGAGCACGCCGCCATGGAGCCCCGCTACCGCGGCGCCGTGGCGATCCTCGCCCGCTCCTTCGCCCGCATTCACGAAACCAACCTCAAGAAGCAGGGTCTGTTGCCCCTCACTTTCGCCGATCCATCCACCTACGACGCCATAGGCGAGGACGATCGGATCTCAGTGCTCGACCTGGCCACCCTGACGGCCCACCAGCCAGTGCGTTGCTGCATCACCAAGGCCGACGACAGCTCCGTGGAGTTCCAGTGTCTCCACACGTTCAGCGCCGAGCAGATCGAGTGGTTCAAAGCCGGCAGTGCTCTCAACATCATTCGGCGGAAAACAGCCAAGACGACGAGTTCGCTCTGAGACGGTGCCCAGAACCATTGCCAGGACATCGGAGCGTCCAGTTAGATTGGCCTGGTGGAGAACCTTGGCGAACTTGTCGTGGTGGGCGAAGGCTCGGCCTCGGGCACCCCGGACCGCTGCGTGATCTCCCTGGCGCTGAACGTGGCGGCAGACACATCGGCTGACGCCCTTGACCGTGTCGCCCGGCTCGCTGATGAGGTCATCGGTGTCGTCCACGCTCAGGGTGTCGAGCAGTCAGACGTTCAGACCCTCAACGTCTCCCTCCAGGATTTCTATGACCAGGAGAAGAAACGGGTCACCGCTCGGATCGCCACCTACGCCTTATCGGTGAAGGCACCGAGTCTCACGAGCGTGGGTCCGCTGCTGGCCGAGCTGGCCCCGGTGGCGGGGGACTCGCTCCATATTCGTGGTCTGCACCTGATGATCCACGATCCCCAACCACTTCTGGAAGTTGCCCGGCGTGCCGCGGTGACAGACGCTCTGGCCCGGGCCAAGCAACTGGCGGAGGCCGCCGGAATCCGAACCGGAGCCATCGTGTCCATCGAAGAAGACCCCGGCGAGGTGTCACACGGCACTCTTCACCGAATGAGCCGCTCCTCGGCGGCGCCTCTTGGAGCCGCCGTTCCCGTCGAGGGTGGAACGTGCTCGGTGAGCGTTCAGGTCCGGGTCCGGCTGACGATCGAGGAGTAGCAGTCGATCTAACTGGGTTGACCAACGATCTTGTAGACGCCCCCGAAGAAGCTGATCGGAGTCGTGAGCCCGGAGCGTGTGGCGGTAAAGCAGTAGTCGTGGGTCCCGCTCTTGGTCAGGGTCGAGTAGCTCCCAGGAGCAAGATGCGTTCCCCACTCGCTTTGATCGGCGGGTTGCACCGTGGGCTTACCCGATGGTGACGTCACCAATGCGCTCGAATGGATGACCCCGCACATGATGTCACCCTGCGGGTAGGCGAAGGCGATGCTGTGGTCGAGGGGGGTAAAGGCGATCTGCTGAGTGAACCCTATTTGCTCGATTGCCTCCTTCGTCTGCAGGTCTCGATCAACCTCGTCCTTGACCGATCCCGTCTGGGGCCAGTCGTTGTTGGCAGCTGGTACACCGGTGTTGACCACTCTCTGGAAGAACGACGCAAACTGACCGCCCACGATCGTGATGTGATAGCGCATGGGCGGAGGTTGCCGCACCGCCGTGGGGCCCAGGTAGGTCCGGGTGCCGACGAACCCGACCATGTACGTCACCCGCCACGGCGAGGAACTGCTTGCTTGGGTGAAGACCACCTCCCGGCCGAGCGGGCTCCCGTCGTCGTACGTACCCGGGATCTCGGCCAGGAACGAAAGCGGATAACTGTGCTCTGCCGGGAGGCTGAAACGAACCGAGGGACTCCTTGCCGGCCATGGTCCGCACCCGCATCCATAGGCGCCGGTGACCGCCTGCACCATCTCCGGGGTGGCGTACTTCCGCATCGTGGCGAAGTTCCCCTGAGCAAACCCTCGGGCGAATCCCGGCCATGTGGCGCTGTACGCCTGACTCACATCCTGAAGTGACAACGTGACCGCCGGTCCTGACAGGGCCACAACGACGGACACCACGCCGGCGGCGAGAAGGGCCACCAGCGCCATCACAACCGCAGGGTGGCGACGCCAAGCGCCCTTCCCCGAAGCGGACGACTCTCCTGCACCTCCAGGCGACGGCCCCGTGGGTCCGGAAGGATGCGCCTCGGGCGGGTACCAGCGCCCGTCGGACGCCTGCCACCAACCCGGTGCTACTGACGGGACGACGTCCCACGACGCACCGGCCCAGTGCCTCTCCGAAGTCCAACCCTGACCATCCCAGTACCCCTGTCGGTTCGGGTTGTCCGCAATGGGATACCAACCCGGGTCCCGGGGACGCGGCGGTGGCGGGGGTGTCGGGAACGTCACCCCCGAAATTGTACCGGTGCTACCCCTCGCTGAACGAGAGCTTGTCCGCTTCCCAGAACGAGCGCAGCGACAAGAGTTTGCCGGCGTCGTTGACCCTGTAGATGTTCACGATGGGGACGATCCCGACCTGGTTGCCGGGAAGCGTGATTCGGATCTGTCCCACGTTCGCCACCTCGGACCCGCATTCGTAGGAGTCCCGGATGGTGAACTCGATCTTCTCACTCATGACGATGACGTTGTCGTAGAAGGCTGTGATGGCCTCCTTGCCGCGATGCCCCTTGGCGTCGGGGTCGAACGCCGACGGCCCCACGGGATCCTCGACCACGGCATCATCGGCGAAGAGAGCAAGCCACCCGTCGCGGTCTTTGGCCTCGGTCAGAGCCATCGACTGCTTGGCGGCATCGCGTGCTGCGCCCATCTGGTTCCCCTTTCGGTCGTCGTTGTCTGCTTCCTCTAACCCGCAGTGCGAGACCCGGCGATGACGGTGTCGGCGAACCGCCGTAGGTTATCGAGCTTGGCCTGGAGCGGCTCCACGTCGGCACCGACGGCGTACGGCCAGCGGAACCCGACGATCACGTCGGTCACACCCTGCTCCTCGAGCCGGCGCACCCCGTCGATGCTGTAGGCGTCGAGGGAGATGACGTGCACCTCGAAGGGATCATCCTGGCGNNCGGCCTCGGACCGCAGCTGGCCCAGTCGCTCGAGCAACCCGGGGAGCGCTTCGGGGTCACCACCACCGTGCATCCAGCCGTCACCGCTGTTCGCCGCCCGGCGCAGAGCGGCCTCGCCGTGGCCGCCGATGAGGATGGGGACCGGAACCGACGGGACCGGGGCCATCTTGATGGCCGGGACGTCGTACACCTTGCCGTGGAACTCGGCGAAGCCCCCGGCCAGCAGACCCCGGATGACGGCGATGGACTCGTCCATCCGCACACCCCGTCCCTCCCACGGCACGTCGACCAGTGTGTAGTCCTCGGGCCATGGACTGGTCCCCACCCCCAGGCCGAGGCGGTTGCCGGTGAGAACGGCCACCGAGGCCACCTGCTTCGCCACCAGCACCGGGTGACGGATGGGCAGTTTGATCACGAAGGTGACGAAGCGGATCCTGCTCGTGACGGCGCCCAGAGCGGGGATGAGCGAGAAGGGCTCGAGGAAGGGCTTGTCCTCCAGAAACTCTCGTGTCCCGTCGGGATTGAACGGGTAGGTGGCGTCGGAGTGCTCCGGATAGGCGATCGAATCGGGGACGATGAAGGAGTTGTACCCCGCCTCCTCGGCCGCCAGGGCCAGAGGGAGATAGAACGACGGGTCGGTCATCGATTCGGCGTAGCTGAAGCGCACGCGCTGTCCTCCGGGCCTCTCGGCGCTACGCGCCGGGCTTGTCGCCTGAGGCATCCGCTTTGCGCATCGCCTCGAGCCTGTCGATCCCGCCCATACGTTCCACGCCGATCTCGCCGAACCGCTCGGCGATGTCATTGACGCTCGCCGCCTGGAAGCCCTTTTCCTTGAACACGTCGGCCGCGGCCGCCAGCAGCNNCCGGCTGGTTCCACACGGCGATACGCGATCCGACCACCGTGTACACCTGGCCGGTCACATCCTTGGCCTCGTCCGACAGCAGGTAGACGACCATGGGGGCGACGTCCTCGGGGTCGCCGTTCTCGGACAGCCCCGAGGGAACGTTGGCCGA
>PKWD01000427.1 GCA_003131945.1 Acidimicrobiaceae bacterium | reverse complement strand
TCCCGACGATGTTGTTCACATGGACACCGAGCCCGGGTACCGATCCCTCGAACGGGGCATTGAACGAAAAGACACCACCGTCGTTGCCCACCAGCCGGTACCCGCCGGTGGCACTGTCGTAGGTCATCCCGACGATGTTGTTGACGTGAGCACCGACCCCGGGTACCGATCCCTCGAATGGAGGATTGAAGGAGAAGACACCACCGTCGCGTGCTGCTAACCAGTATCCCGGCCGGGGCGGCGCCGGGGGTGGCGACGGTGGCAATCCGGACGGGCCGTCGAAGGCGGCCACGGCGTCAGCCTCGGGCGCCAGAAGCAGACCGTCGGCCACGGTCGGGGTGGGGAAGTGGTTGGCCTCGCCGGCCAGGGCGAACGATTGCACGACGGCCCCGTTGGCCTGGCTCAGCCCGTAGAGCGTGCTTCCCTTGATCGTCCACACTTGTCCGCCGGCCACGATGGGCGGTCCCGACGACCCGGTGGGCGTCTGCCACAGCACGCTTGCCGACGTATCCGACGAGACCTGAACGGCCTCGATGCCCGCCATGCACGGGACGTAGACGATGTCACCGTCAATGGCATTGCCACCATCGACGTCGGCCCCGCAGAACGAGCCCGGTTGCACGATCGAGGATTGGCCCCCCACGCCACCGAGATGGGATCCGTTCATGAGATACGCGGTTCGGGATTTTCCCGCTTGAAACACGACGCCATTCGATAGCAGGGCTGGCGAGGAGGAACCGAGGTCGAAATCGTTATTGTTGTCGTTCTGCCAGGAGGAGGGAGCGAAGTAATCGAGCAGCTGCATCGCCGGTGTCAACTCGAGCACGGCATCGCTCGAATCGCTGGGGTTGCCCGGTGCGGGATTGGAGCCAAACCCGTTTCCGCTCGCCACCCAGACGTTCCCCTGGCCATCGACGATCGGTGCCGCACCTCCCATCCAGATCGCCCCGGCGTGGTTACCGGCCGCATCGGTCTGAAAGACGCGTGCTGCGCCCCCTGATTCGGGAACGGCGATCACAAAGCCCCAGTACTGACCGCAGTCACCGTCGTTGCCACCCATGCCGAAGACCACCTGACCGTCGTCGAGCGCCAGACCCGTCCGCTGAAGCTCGGTGGCCGGGTTCGTTCCGCCCGGGTCCACCGCCTGCCTGATCAGCACCGCTCCCGAATAGAGGTCGAGCCCGATCAGATAGTGGCCGATGGCGCCGCCGACGTCCTCGTCGGCCACGACGAACACCTCCGAGCGCGACGAGTCGATGACGGGCGTCCCTGTTATCCCCACATTCGGTCCGATGTCACCGCAGGGCAGGTCCGATTGCGGCACCGGAGTGCCGACATGGGCTGACCACATGACCTGTCCGGTGTTGGCCGCCAGCTCGTAGACGGTGTCGTTCTCGGTGGCGACGATGACGCGGCCCGCCTCCACCAGCGGCTCTCCGAAGACGGGGCCGTCGAGGTTTGTGTTCCATGCCGCTCGGGCCGGGAGAAGATCGGTGTCGTTGGGGTCGAGACCTGTTCCCAGGCCGTCGTGGTGGTACTCGGGCCAGTCAGACCCGAAGGCAACGTGACCGAGTATCGGACCGGAGCTCCCCGCCGCCGAGCTCACCGCGCCCGTGACACCCACGATCCCGAGGCCGGCGAGGACGGCCAGGAGAAGGGGAACCGTACGTCGAACAGTGCGCCTTTTCATCGCAAAGGCAAAGTAGTTCGTTGGTCCGTCCGTCGTCGATCGGCGCGTCGGTCGGTCCGCCATGGTCGCCGGTCTCCCACAGCGGTGATCTCCCGATTGATCGAATGACCTGGGTTTCTGGCTGACGACCGATGAGGCACTGAAAACCAACAACTTTGCTCCAGACCCGAGAGCGTTGGACTCGATGGCTCAGGGAAGCCCGACAACGGAATCGGGTTTCCGACCGTGACAATTCCGTGGACCTGCGCCGATTCGCCATTGTTGCCGCCGCGATCCCACCTCTCGCCCTTTTGACGGCCTGTGGTGGACCTGAGGCGTCGAAGCCACACACGACCACCGAGCCCTCTTCGCCCTCTCGAACCACGGTGCTTGCCCCCCCGAGCACGACCACGACGACCCCACCCACGATCACCGGCTTTTTGGCCCAGTCGGCGAGCTTNNGAATGGGTTCGTCCTGGGGGTCGTCTCGTGCTCGACCGGCACCTGTCTCGCCCTGCGACACACGGTCGATCAGGGCGTCAGCTGGACGTCGTTGTCAGCACCGCCAACCACACTCGGGAGCACCGACACCACCGGGGTGTCGGGGCTGCACTTCGCCGATGCCCTCGACGGGTGGGCCTTCGGCGGCACCGTGTGGGCCACGCATGACGGAGGACAGAACTGGCATGCGGTCAACGTGGGAGGACCTGTCGTGGCCATGGCGTCGGGTGCCGGCGTCGCCTACGCGCTGGTGGAGCCGTGCTCCTCGTCGCCGTGCTCCGCCCCGGGCCACCTGTACCGGAGCCCGGTCGACGAGCAATCGTGGACCGAGGTCTCCGGCGTATCGGGTCAGTTCGACGAGGGCTCGTGGAGCTTGGTGGCCGAGGGCCAGACCGTCTTCGTGCTGACCCCAGATCCGAACCCGGGGATCCTGGGTTCGTCCGACGGAATCCATTTCGCCCCGCTCACCATCCCCTGCTCGCCCGAGACGGAGTATCCCGGCCCGATCCTGCCGGCGGCTCTGGCGGCCAGCGACCCCGCCGACGTGGCCGTGGCATGCCTGGGAGGGGGGGCCGCCGGCAGTCAGGTCAAAGAGGCCTACATCTCCCACGACGGAGGTCACACCTACGCGCGCCTCCCTGATCCGCCCATGGAGGGCGACGGGGCCGAGGTGGCCATGCCCGCTCCCACCACGGTGCTCCTTGCATCCTCGTCCGGGGCGACCCTCGTGTACCGGCAGGCGCCCCCCGACACCTCGTGGACGACACCGGTCGACTTCGGCGACGGCGGCGTCGGGGTGGCCGATCTGGGCTTCGTCGACCCCTCCCACGGGGCGCTCATCCACGGAAACGCCACTGTCGCCCTTTCGATCTTGAGCACTCCGAACCCGCCCTCCGGTCTGGGGACCCTCTATCTCACCGACGACGGCGGAGCGCATTGGCGGCTCATCGATGTTCCGGCTTGACGAAAGTGAACCTGGGCAGTCGACGAGTTGTGGCCGGTCCCGAACATCAGTTCCAGCCGATGGATTTGACCTCGGTGAACTCCTCCAGGCCATGGTGACCCCACTCGCGGCCGATGCCGCTCTGCTTGAAGCCGCCGAAGGCGCCGCTCTGGCCGATCCCGGACATGGCCGTACCCCAGCCCGGACCTTGGCCGCCACCGGGACCGACCTCGTGGACAGCACCGCCCACCCCCTGGGCGTTCATGAATCCCGCTCGGATCTGGCGGGCCACATTGAAGGCCCGGGCCGTGGTCTCGGCCACGACTCCGCCCCCGAGGCCATAGACAGAGTCGTTCGCCAGTCGCACGGCGTCGGCGTCGGTCCCCGAGTACGGAATGACGGTGAGGACCGGCCCGAAGATCTCC
>PKWD01000284.1 GCA_003131945.1 Acidimicrobiaceae bacterium | reverse complement strand
CTATGTCCTGGTTCTAGGCACCCCCTCGCCCACCCCGTCTGACCTGGGATTTCTTGGTCGAAACCGCTAACTCGGTCAAACCCCGTCGCCTGCTTGCTAACGAGTTGCTAACCAGCCAAGCCAGCCGTGTTGTGGACGGCGCCGGCCAGCGTCAACCGGGGCGTACGTCTCCGTGACGACAGGGCACCGGCGGATGGAACGGACAGTTCTCCGCAGAGGGCGACGCTCGATTTAGTGATGTGTGGGTTGACGATCCGAGGCGAGCATCCACCCATCGTGCAAGGATCGTTGCGATGGGGATGCTGACGAAGGGTCCAGCGGGATTTCTCAAGGGCAGGCCGGTACCGCGCCTCGCCGGGGAAGCCATGGGGACGTTGGCCGACGCCTGTGTGGTCGCGGAGGCCCAGTTCCGCTCTCTGCAGAGGTGGTTAACCGGGTCGGGACGAGCTCCTGAATCGCTGGCGTCTCACAGGCTCCGTGAGGCCCACCCCGAGGTTTACTCGCTCAAGCCGTTCGCTATGACCCCGGAACGCCAGAAGGCGATTGAAGAGGCCCTGGAACAACAACGCTCGTCGCGTCTCTGAGTCCCTTCCGTTGGACATGGAGTTCGTTGAACTCGGTCCACAGCACGAAGAGCATTTTCGCAACTTCTCGTGTGCACGATCCAACCAAACCTGGACCGACGCATTCGACTACCTGATCCAGGCGAACCTGGCGGTGAGCCTGGAGTCTGGAGATGTCAACGCATTCGGAGTTTTCTCTGACGAAACCCTGTTGGGCCTTTTGATTTGCGCACCAGAGGGTGATCCCGCAAATTGGCAGTGCGTCATCCTGGCCGTCTGACGCGGTCACTTCGGAAGCGGAATCGGGCGAAGCTCAAAGAAGAGCTTCTGAGGCGAGCCCGGGCGGCTGGGGTGCGTCTTGTGAGTTCCTTCGTCCATCGCGACAATCGCGACATGATTGATTTGAATAAGAAGCTCGGTGCAGTCGTGATACCCGACACCGACCCCACCAACCTGGACCACTGCATCTGCACGATCGAGATTCAGTCGACGAAGCGGCTCGCCACCTTCTCGATGATCCAAACGAGGAACCCTGGAACTGATCGCAGAGCCGATCCAAGACGGCTGCCCTGAACGCCGGTCAGGGGGCACCCAGGGTGCCGCCGACCCGACGCACGTCGAGGGCACCATTCAAGGGCGACCGCGCAACTCCCCAGTCGTCCGATTGCTTTCACTATCGCCATTCGACAACAGGACAAATCCGGTCAATACTGCGAAAAGAAAACTGACCCTTTTGCCGGGGATCGAGCCGTTCGATCTCGGTGGTCAATTGCGGGCGGAAGGAAATGACAATGCCGACCAACAAGCAGATCATCCAAGGGGCGTACGAAGCCTTTGCTAAGGGAGACGTGCCTTCGGTACTCGCAGTGATGGACGACAAGATCGAGTGGACAGAGGCGGAGGGTTTCCCGCTTTACGATGGGACCTTCGTCGGGCCACAAGCAGTAGTCGATGGCGTGTTCATGCGACTCGGTGAGATCGGCGACGACTTTACTGTTACCCCGACCCGCTTCGTAGCCGAAGGCGACACCGTCGTGGCGGTCGGCACCTACTCGTGGAAGCACCGCTCGACGGGCGAGCCAGCCAAGGTGCAGATGGCGCATGTTTGGACGTTTCGTGACGGCAAGATCATCTCGTTCGAGCAGCTCGTGGACACGCTCAAGGTTCAGGAGCGTTCCGCCTGAGGGGAGTCTGAGCCTGGGAGCAGTCCCAGTGGCCTCGCACATCCACCGCGTGTCCGTCTCAAGCCGCCCGAGGCTGCCCCCGATCGCCGGCTACGGGTCACGGCTGAATGCCGCCGCCGCGGAGAGCCACGCCAGATCCATAGTCTGAAGCGCCGACCGAAAACGCCGCCCACAGTGGATGCAACCACGTGGTTCAACCGATCGGGAAGGCCGGTGATGCGCTGGGTCGGGCCGCTCAGATGATGAAAATGACCAACAGTATTGTTTCCGCTCGGGTCCGGAGTGCATTTCAGCGGGTGGGGTTCCTGTGGCCAGTAGGAGTGGCATCGTCTCTCCCTAAGGCGCGACACGGTTGGCGACGGCAACCACCTGGTCGAGGCTTCCGGCGGCGAGTGGGACGACTTCCGTCGCCACTTGATCGCTGTCGTCGACGAGGACGATCACTGCCCGTAGCGGGACAGCTGGGTAATAGCCCTCGACGCGTTCATCGCCGAATGCGGTGTCATTGCCTGACTCACAGAGTGCGTGTCGACGCCCTTTTGATTAGCAGCGCCTTCGCAGGTGGTTCCCCCACCAATCCCGACGCGTAGCCGGATCAGCCTGTCATGAGGCGCAATCGGCTAGCTCTTGGCGTAGTCGGCCATTCCCTGCCAGTCGATGATCACGCAGGTTTCGTTGCCGATGATCCAAGCGTCGTGACCGGGTGCCGCCGTCATAAAGTCGCCGGGACCGATCTCAGTCTCCTCGCCGTTGTCCATGACGATCTTCATGCGACCCGAGATGACGTAGCCGACATGTGCTGCCTGACAACTGTCGGTTCCCGCCATGGGCTTGACGTGCTCCGACCACTTCCAGCCCGGCTCGAACGTAGCCCGGGCAACGAGGCCGGAACCAAGGTCGACCAGCTCAATGCGACCCTTACCGTCCTTCATCTGACGGACCTCATCGGGCTTGTCGATGTTCTTTCGGGTGAGTCCAGCCATCGGCCTTCCTTTCGTGCAACCGCCGACCAGCGGTGACGCTCGGAGATCTCCCAGCGTCTGACGCCGTCAGCTTCCTCCAGATCCTCCGCAGTCACCATTGCTAAAACGTTACGAACGGTCGCTGTGGTGCCGCAGCGAGGTCACGATGCCACGCCTCGGGAGATCCGTCGCCGAGCGAACGGAAGGCTGTCCACCGACTGTGACAACTGTGGGTTCGATGGGGCGAGCAACCTCCTTATGCACCCACGGACACGATGGATTGAGGTGACCGCCCGATAACGACGTCATACTGGCAAGCCCAGGTCCATGTTGACCGCGCGCAAGTGCCGGGATTAGTAACGGGTTTAGGACTGGCCCTGACCAAGAGCCCCGCTCAGTATTACGCAGCGGCGGCGATCCCGACCGGGTCGCCGTCGGACGGAGGCACCCTCACCAAGCGGATACACGACGACTGATCGTCCCGCGGGATTGGTGACCTGCGATAACCGCCGCCGGACCCCGCGACAGAGCTTCTCCACGGTGCGACCACCTACGCGGGATTGGTTGGCTATCCCTCAAGTCGAGAGCCAGCACGACCAAGCTTCTGCGGTCCGGAATCCAAGACGTTGGTAGATTGGATAGCCCGGTTCGCTGGATTGGAGCCACGCCCATGTCGCACCAGCAGCCAAGCCGTCTGAGACAGCCCGCGCAGTTACTGCAGCACCATATCCACGTCGGCGCTGCGCCGGTGGCGTCGCGATGTTGAAGATCCCGACGTAGGATCCCAACGTGACACCGAGACCCGTAGTGACCGGCTCGCCGCCGACTTCCCCGAGATAGCAGCGCACGCCTGGAACGGCCAGAACCGACGGAGTCATCAACTGAAGAAAAGCCTCCGCAGGTGCTTCGAACCCGACCGCCGCAAGCTGCGCATGCAGGTGAGCCTCGGCAGGCTCAAGCTCACGGACCACCAATCCGTCAGCAGCCTGAGCGGCACCGAGTTGACCGAAGTCCTCGAGAGTCATCAAGGGAATGGCGTGTTCATCCCGAGCCATCCCTCTGGCGGCTGTGAGACCGGTCACTTGGTCATCGCCGGCGGGTCGAACCTGCAAGCAGTGAGGCAGTCCGGTTGCGGCAACCCGATCCAGCAGATTGTCGACCATCTCCGTGTCAATATCCACTGAGTCGACCCATACCCCGTTGAGTGTGGGAAGGGCCACACCGCTCACTGCGGCGAGAGCTCCCGGTCCTGTCCGTGTCCAACCATCGGGAATGCCCGCGAGAAGGTGCTGCCACGTTTCAAGCAGAGCTGCGGCAGGAACGTCGGGGTCGATGGGCATCAGGCCCCACGTTAGGTCGGGTACACCAGGCATGCGTCGGCCAGGTCGAGACGGACCGACTGGCACCCGACCGGGTCATTCAGGGCCGCCTCTCCGGGGTCGGAGTGAGCCCGTGGCATTACCGTGCGGCATGCCGGGCTCCTGCTTGGAGCAAGGCAACGTGACAAAGGGCCATGACGCCCAGTATGAATCGGGCCCGTCGTTTCCATGCGGGTCGCTCCGGGGCAGGCCGCACTGGACTATTGCCCGATGATCGTGGCCTTCCGGCGNNCGTCGAGGCATGGAGCCAGCCCCAGAACTCGTCCTCTTCATGGAACGGCTGTACCGGTCGTATGCGGCGTTCGATGCCGACGCAGTTAACGACGGCATTGCTCGCAGCCCCGGCTCCCTCGTGATAGGCACGGCGCCAGACGAATGGCATGTGGGTTATGAAGCCATTACCTCCTTGTTCCGAGTGCAATTCCAAGAGATGCCGCCGGTCCACTTTGAAGTCGAAGATATCGTCGCCTGGAAGGAGGGCACGGTTGGATGGATTGCGAGCCGAGCCCTTTTGGTGATCGAGGGGATGCCCCCGGTCTCGACCCGTGCCACGGTTGTCCTGCATGAGGAGGGCGCGTACTGGCGCATCGTTCAGTGGCACTTGTCCATGCCGGTCGCCAACGAGGAATCGTTTGGGATAGGGCTCACGGCCAACGTTGAGGAGATTCTGACCATGGTCCAGGACGAGAAGCCANNACGATCATGTTCACCGACATCGAAGGCTCTACTGCTCTCATGGAAAGACTCGGCGAAGAGCGTTGGCTCGAACTGCTCGACTGGCATGACGGTGTAGTACGGCAACAGACAGCGTTGTTCGGTGGAAGCGTTGTCAAAGGCCAAGGCGATGGTTTCATGTTGGCTTTTCCAGCGACTGGCTCGGCGGCGGCCTGCGCTGTGGCCATCCAACGAGCCCTCAGCGCGGGAAGTGAGGGTGTCCAGGTGCCTGTGCGCATTGGAATGCACAGCGGAAACGCCAAGGCTGAAGCCGGAGATTTCTTTGGCCGGACGGTCGTTATAGCGGCACGCGTGGCAAGCGCGGCTAATGGCGGAGAGATCTTGGTGTCGCAGACAATGCAAGAGGGCCTGAGTGGCGCCCTTGCCCTGGGAGGCGCGCGGTCACTTTCCTTGAAGGGTCTTATCGGTCAGCACGCCGTTTTTCCTCTGCTCTGGAGGTAGGAGTCGGCCAAGGTGGCCGGCGATCCCAGACGAGCTGTCCTTTGGCCCGACCGACCTATATCGCCACCCCGTGCTCGCGAAATATCCCTATGCGGACACGGCGGTATTGCCGGTTCTGAGCGCCCTGGCAGGGCCAGCCCGACCCCTCTGGACCCCGAGCGAGATCACCCGTTCTGGTATGGGTGGGGAGAGCGGTCACACCCTCCGCTATGGCTGTGGTCCTGGGTGTCGTGTCAACGCTGAGGCCACTCGGTATCACCGCCCGGCGGAAACGCCCGATGCAGCAGTCCGCACCGCCGCAAGGGGCTCGGCCACGACTCCGTAGCCACGACATACGTGATCGCTTCAACGCCGACCTCGGGGGCTAGTCGTCGTGAACGGCGGGCGCCACAGATGTCGGTCGTCTTAGGCCCCGATCTCACCAGCCAGGTCCCGAACGCAGTCGACCAGATGATGGATGGCGCCGGCTAGTTCCTTGATGTCCTCACCCGCCTCAGAATCGGCGGCCACAGCCGCGATACGAGCATCGACTTCCGCGAGCCGGCTGGCGAGGTTGGGGTCGGTCATGCGGCCAAGGGTAGGCGAGTGGCGCTCGCCGGAAGCAAGAGTTTTCGCCGACTGCTTCGCTCTCGAAGCATGCGCCTCGCAACATGATGCGTAAAGCGCAGGGGCAAGTGTGTGGTGAAGGGCGCCAAAATGTCAATCGAGTCCGATGACGGCAGACGAGTGGTCTTTGGGACGGAGTCAAAGTCCGAACTGTCGACCGCTGAAAAAGAAAACGCGCGGGGTCATACGCCGGAGCGCGGCGGCGCAGTCCGGTCTGATCCTCGTTCGCGGTGACTTGGTGTCTCATGATCGGAAACGCCCTGCCTGTCTCGCGCGGGGAGGAGAGGCGACTACGCAGCCGACCGGTAATACCCGTGGATCAGTCCCCCGAGGACGTCCCGACGTTCGATGTGGGTGGGAATGAAAGAAGCGTCTGGGGGGTCTTTGGCGACGGGTACGGCCAGGCCGATGCCGCGGTGAGGACGTTGCTCGTTGTAATGGCGCGCGTAGGTGCGCAGGACACGCTCGGCGTGGCGACGACCGACGAGCAGGAGCTGATCAAGACATTCGCGTCGTGCTGTGCGCACCCAGCGTTCAGCGTACGCGTTGGCCGGAGGGGCACGCACCGGGGTGCGGATGATCTCGATGCCCTCGGAGGCGAAGACCTCATCGAACGTGGCCACGAATTTCGTGTCTCGATCCCGGATGAGGAACCTGAACGCTCGACCGTGCTCTGCGAGGTCGCCCACCAGGTTCCGGGCGACCTGGGTGACCCAGGGTCCGCTCGGGTGCTTCGTCACACCGAGGATGTGGACTTTCCTGGTCGCTAGCTCGATGACGAACAGGACATAGAGCTGCTTGAAGAAGACGGTGTCCACTGTGAGGAAATCCGTGGCCAGGATGCCGGCCGCCTGTGCTCTCAGGAACTCGGCCCACGAGGGTCCGCCTCTCGGAGCCGGCCCGAGGTGGTTGTGGCGCAGGACGCGGCGGACCGAGGTGGCCGAGACCCTGATGCCGAGCTTTCTCAGTTCACCCTGGATGCGCACGCAGCCCCAGCTACGGTTCTCCTGGCCGAGCCGGACAATGAGGGCCACCACGTCGGGATGGAAGGCGGGACGGCCGGGACGGCGCTGTTGACGCCACCCCCGCCACTTGCGTGTCGCTGCTTCTCGGTGCCAGCGCAGCAAGGTCTGGGGCATGACGAGGAAGGCCTGCCTGCGGATCCGGGGCAGCAGGCGGCTCAGGGCAGCGTGCAGAGCGCGATCGGCCGGCCGGTACCGGAGACGTCCATGGAGTTGTCGTTCGAGGATCTTCACCTGATGGCGGAGCACCAAGAGCTCGACGTCCTTGTCCCGCTTGGTGCGTCCTGCCACCAACAGGTTCAGGGTCCGACACAGGCCGAGGTAGAGAAGTGAGAAGGCCACAAGCCGATGATGCCCGCTGGAGCAGGACTCAGGCGGGGGCAGCCCCGCCAAAATGCCAGCTCAGCGACGCGATCGACATATGGGTGCCCTTCAGGCGCGGCCCCACGACCCCTGTCCTTGCTCCTATGACGCGTCCCGCGAAGTATGCAACACGCGTCGCGACCCTATTCGCACCGACGGCTCAGCGATGCGTCGCCCGTACCCAGATTGTCACCACCGCGGCCCGTGGTGAGGCCGTTTCTGACGGTCGAAACCAGCTGGGGATGAGACCTTATGTCTGGGGATAACTGCGCCTGCTGCCCCGTGATGGGCCGCGCATCGCGCTCTCAGTGGGACATTCTCACTGAGTGCGCTACCGTTTCCTTGACCCCCGGTTCCTTGTCCGCAATCGAGTAGCCGGAGGCACAGCGCGGGGTGGGGGGTCCTATGGTCGCCCGGGGACCCCCCGTCCCGCGTATCTCCTATTATGTCACGGAAAGCGATAGAATTCGCGCCATCAGTCCCCTTTCCGGACCTGACGCACCCCACCCGATCGAGTCCCCCATGTCCCTGACCGCGCGGCTCGTTCCCCCCGGACACAACACCTGGGGCACTTCCAGACGGCGGGACGTCCCCACACCCAATGCTGTGGGTGTCCATCCCCGCCACGCTAGTCACCCGTGCCTGGACGGGGAAGGAGTACCGCCGTGCACGCGGCGGGCAAGTTACCGCCCGGTCCGGGATGCTAACAAGCTGCGCCCGCCGGCAATGGGTGGCGAGCACCGAGGACGGTGCCGGCGCGACGAACGACCGCCTACGGGCCGTTCCGCTCAGGGAGTGGTGCTCAGGGNNGGTGCTCAGGGAGTGGTGCTCACGGTATCTTACACCACCGTTGAGACCTGGCCCGTGTTGTGCGAGGTAACTGCGAGGCCGCGTAGCAACCGGCCGCTCGGGCCCGGGAGCGACACGGACGACCCTGGGGACGCGAAGATCGTGTTGGTCTCCGGGTCGATGGTGGGCATGGTCCAGACGCCGCCGCCCACTTCGCCGT
>PKWD01000043.1 GCA_003131945.1 Acidimicrobiaceae bacterium | reverse complement strand
AAGGGTCTTGACAAACATAGGAGCGTCGGATGGTCACGGGCAAGGACGGCAATCCACTCAACGAGGTCGAAATGCTATGCGACTCCTTGATGAACAACAATGGAATCCTTGGTGACAGCAATGTCATCAAGTTGATTCCTGATCAGTCAATTATGAAGCTCAACATTGGCGATCCCATCAGGCTCACCGCGGGAGATTTCGAGCGTCTCTCCACAGCATTCTTCGCCTAGATAGAGCGCACGTGTCTGTAGTTCCATGCCGGCCATCCGCCAGAGCGCCTGCCAATGGCCCAGCGTTCAAATCAATACATCTCGTTTCCGAACTCGAACGCCAGGGCGATCTGGCGCATCGTGGACGATCCAGGCTCCTGCCGCCGGTCCCGTCCAGAGAAGCGACGGGACCGGTTCCGTCCGCAGCGGTCCGCTCGCGCGGCCGACCATGATTTCGTTGCTCTTCGCGTGGCCTAATCGTGTTCCGCGAGAGAGGATGGTCGTTCGGGCAGGTTGGATTGATCGCCCACTGTGCCGGCACTTCGATCGGCTTCCGGAATCGAAGTTCTTGAGTTTGGCTGCGGACCGCCGGTCGGAGCGTGGCCGTGCCGATACCAGTCGCGCCAGATGAGCCTGTGCACGGGGACGATCCGGGGAATGTCGCGTAGCCCCGGGAGGAAGGGTATGGCGAGGAGGAGGATGGTGGCGACTCCGGTGAGGTAGATGGCGATGAGGTCGACGTTGGTCGAGTTGTCGAAGCCGGGCACCTGGTACCAGAGGGTGTAGAGCCACAGCCAGGGCTGGCCCGGGTAGCTCCCCGTTTCGTTCATCACGCCCCACTGGGCGCCCGTGAGATGCTGGGCCGTGGCCACGTTGCTGAAGTACTGGCCGTCCTCCAAGAACAGAAGCGGCTTGGTGAAGTCGGTCCCGTAGAAAGCGTGATTGGCCAGTAGGTCGGCGTCGATGGCCCCGCTGCGGGCCAGGGTCACTTCGGTGGCCAGCATGGTGGGCACGGGCCCGTCAGCCGCCGCCGGCACGACGGGAGTGCCGTGGCGGAAGGTGACGCGTGTAACGGCCTTCAGGTAGGCGGCGTCCCAGGCACTGCGGGTGGAGGGGGAGGCGCCCCGGTAGCGGTTGAGGGCGGCGACGAGAGTCGGATCGGTGGGGGCGACCTTGGACAGAGGCGCCAGTACGAAGGTCTCCGCCGCGTCGATCGGCTGGCGGACCCCGGTGATCGATGTGGGGGCGAAGAGGAGGCTCTGGGCACTCCCCGGGGTGTCGGTGTAGGGCGGTCCATACGTGGCCGTCTCGCTCGTGCCCGCCAGCTCAGTGGCAGCGGTGGCCACGAAGTCCGCCGGGGCTATCCGGGCCCAGGTGGAGACGGTGACGGGCGGGACATCGGGGGAGGAGAGAAGCCCGGCCAGAGCGACGACCAAGAGGACGGCGACGACGGTGGCGACGGTGGCTTCTTTCAAGATGTCGTAGCGCCGCGTCGGCCCTCGCCACGAGGCGGTGTCAGCGGCTGCGGCGGCCCGCCGGGCGGCGCCCCCCCGGGCCCGGTTGACCGGGAGGGGGTGGACGACGCCCCGGACCCGCACGGCCAGGACGTGGGCCCCGACGAGGGCCACGAGAACCACGGGTATCAGCACCACGTGCCAGAGCAGCATCTGGCCCACGTTCATCAGGTTGAAGAATGCGCCCACACCGACCCCGTTGAAAGCGTCCTTGCCGCTGGCGGAGATCCACTGGGAGTCGAAGTTCTGTTGGGACAGGTAGCCGGTGAAGCATTCGACCACCGACGCCACGAAGGCAACCACGCCGGTGACCCAGGTGAGGGCCCGCTTGCCGCGCCACGCGGCCATCCAGAACTTGCCCCACAAGTGGATGACCATGAAGGCCATGAACGCTTCGACGCTCCACAGATGGAGGCTGTTGAAGAAATGCCCGACCGGGTCGGTGTGCCACCAGTCGGTGCCGCCGAGAGCGATGGCGAAGCCGGACACGATCACCACGGCCAGGGCGGCAAGGGTGGCCACGCCGAAGACGTAGACCCAGGAGGCGACGTAGGCGGGCTGGCGGTCGGGGAGCAGCTTGCCGGGCGGCAGGTGACGCAGGGCCCGGCGCCGGAGCCGCGACGTCCACATGGCAGCATCGGCGTCGTCACCGGCATCGAGGGATCCCACGTCGGTGGCGGAAGGCGCACCGCTTTCGTCAGAGGCAACCCCACCCGGCGACGGGTTGTCTCGAGAATGGCCCGGGAAGGGGAGGATCAGCGCAGCGCCGAAGATCACGACCATCACGGCGATGAGGACCAGATTGGCCACCGACACGGTGAAGATCGACCAGTGCAAGTACCGGCCGGGACCATTCAGGTTGCCCAAAGTGGCGAGCAAGGAAGCGGTGATCATGATGGTCCTCCTCGTGTTCCCTGCCGGATCGTTACCGTCGAACGCAACATGGTCACCATCGTCGCGTTCCGTAGAAATGACTTGTAGGGCCATCGATCACATTGACGAGCTGGCCAGGGGAATAGTCGTGTCGAGCTCGTCGGGGCATCGCTGGCGGTACGGACCAAGGCACGGTCACCTCCGAGCGAACCGAGGTCAGCATGTGTCGTCGCTATCGGCACGTGGCGCCCGGTGCGCATCGCCTCCGAGTCATTCCGATCGCCGGTCGATTTCTTGCTTCCGACCAAGGCGATGATGCGAGCGTCACTGATCTGAAGGGCCAACGGGTGCGTCGCTGATCCGATCCCTGAGTCGTGAACCCGACCGGGGGCGCTGACCAAAAAGGTGCTCGACTGTCTTCCGGGTGTCATTGCTGCCGACCCCACATCGCTCGCTGGGCGTCACCAGGGTCCAGGGCAACACACCGTTTTTAGCACAGCTGGACAAACGTGACCGGCACCAAGAGTTGGCAATGCTTTCCCGACCGCGATATGGCGGCAGGCTGCGGCTGTTTCACGAACACCCGTCGTCTGGTCGGATCTTCAAAATGCGAGTCACTGCGCGGTACGGAACGTGCCTCAACCCTCCCGCATGGTCGTCAAGTGGGGGACCTTAGAAGCGGGAACTACGCAGTCTGGGACTCCCGATCGTGCGAACGCCCTGGGTCCAAGTGCTCGGACTGGCCACCTTGCCCGGCTTCACGAGGTTCGTGCCGGGGACGACCGGGGCTACGTCAGAGGGCGTTTGCCGCCAGTTGGTCTGATCTCTGCCGACCTATTGATCGGTCGCTGATATGGCTTGAGCTGCCACCACGGCGGCTCGCTCACGAAGCATGCTCGGAGAGTGAACGATGAGTCCCGGGCCGGCGCCACGTCGAATTGGATGGTGGAACCACGATGGAGGAGGGTCGCATGACCGCTGCACCGCCAGAGGATGGAACGCGGCCTCCGAGCGAGGAGTGCAGGCTTGTTGTGATTTCTCGGCGCATTAATGCCGACCCGGGCCCCATCTTCGAAATCCTGGCGGATCCGGGTGGCACACTGATCTCGACGGGTCCGGGATGTCGCGGGGGCCCCTAACCGACTCCGTCATTACCGGCGTCGGGATGTCTTGGTGCTGATNNGTGCTGAGACGGTACTTCTCGGAGTTCAGCGACTATGAGATGGCCAACCACGTCGTCGAGTACGAGTTGAATCGGCGCATCACCTGGGAACCACGGCGACGCGACGTGGACCAGCCCGTCTGGAAACACCCGTGGGGCGCTCCCGACGGCGCCAACGCAACGATCGTGACCGAGATCTTCGACTGCGCCCGTTGGCCGGAACAGGGGCGGGTCAAAATTAACAACGGCAGGATAGGGATCGAGGCCATGACGAAGACGTTGGAGTGTCTCGACGAGCTATGTACCGAACACCCGGCTGAAGTACAGGAAGCGCCAACAACTAACGATCTATAACCCATCGCTTATATGTGGAGCCTCCACCATGGCGGTATGCCCACGATGCGTGCTGCAGACGCCGATAGAACGGTTGGTTCCTAGATAGCCCTGCCGGATTGTTCGTCCCTTGCCAGGTCGGCTCCGGCCAGCGCCGACAGGGATCGCGCCGAATCGCGGACGGCGAGCGATCGCGCCTCAGCGAGGTGGGACCGACACGGGCATAGACAGCGCGGGGCTTCTGTCGTATTGTTCCGCCGCTACCCGGTTGCTCGACCGAAGATTGCTGGAAAGAGCCAGTATTTTCATACCAAGGACGTTCAAGAGATCTCGAGTGGTTCTTCCTTGATTCCAGTGGGTGAGGGCGAAAGGACTGGGCTGTTCAGTCAGTTTGGTTCAAAAGAGTTGTCCGGGACCGAATTTGAAAACAGAGAGGTCGGGAGCATCGCCATGAAACGACGGCTCGTTGTTGGGCTGCTTTTCGTCGTAGCCATTGTCTTGATATTCGCGATTGCGTTTTGGACGGACTCAGCTCACTGGTTCCTGCGTTACACCGGGGCGGATGCCGAGTCGGGTACTTGGTACGGGTTCTGGTCCGGCTTCGGCGGGGCAATTCCTGACTTCCTCATCCTCGGCAGCATCATCACCATCTACCGCCACCACAATTGCCACGTCAAAGGATGTCTACGACTGGGGAAGCCAGTCGAAGGCACCCCGTATCTTGCTTGCCCGGCGCACCATCCGGCCCATGAAGGCAACAAGCGTTCAGTGTCAGAGGAGGTCATCAAGCTCGCTCACAAGGCCCATCTCGAGCGTGAAGCGTCGTGATTGTGGGGACCTTGGGACGCTGAGTCTGGTGCTCGCGTCAACGGTTCGGCCACTCGGGATCCCTGCCGTGTCCAGTTATGCCTGGGGGATCTACGTGTAGCTCATTTGGAATCGTGACGTGAGGTGCAATCTTGCGCGAGCATCGGGCGGTGCCGGCGCCTGAAGTTGCTATCCCGGGTCGGCGCCGGAACAATTGAGCGCTCGCTCGGTATTCACTCAGACACGGCACCCGCCCGATGTGTTCTTGCAGGCATGGATACGGAGGTTCTTTTGTGCGACGGTCCTGGTCAGGGGATAAGGACGATCTTTCCGTGGGTGTGCCCCGACATCAGCTCCCGGTGGGCTGCCGTCGCTTCACTTAGCGGGTACGCGCGGGCTACTCGGCCCCGGAGCTGGCCTGCCTCGGCTTGGCGGACGAGTTCCAGTCGCGCAGCAGCGCGGATCTCCGTACCGGGGTCCGCGCCGGGGGCACCACCGATGACCTTGATGCCGAGCTCAATACCTCGCCGGAAGGCGGCAATGGTAACGATCCGGTCGCGGTCGGCGACGAGGGCGACAGAAGCATCGACCGCCTCGTCGCTGCCCACGGTGTCGACGGCGGCGCCCACTCCATCGGGAGCGAGGGCACGGATCCGCTCGACGAGGCCATCGCCATAGATCACCGGCTCGGCGCCGAGCTTGCGCAGGTAGTCATGGCTGGCCTCGCTGGCTGTACCGATGACCCGCGCTCCGGCGTTGAAGGCGAGCTGGACGGCCATGAGGCCGACTCCGCCTGACGCCCCGTGAACGACGACGGTGTCGCCGGAGGTGACGCCCGTCACGGTGAGCGCATGCACGGCGGTGCTCCCGGTCAGCATGAGACCGCCGGCCTCCTGGAAGGAGAGCGTCGATGGCTTGGGCACCACCGCCGACCCGGCCACCACGACTTGGGCGGCATAGGCACCTTGGATCCGGTAGGCGACGACCTCATCGCCGGGGTGGATGGGACCCGATGGCCCTTCGGCTTCGTCACCTACGGCACTCACCACACCGGCCGCCTCCGTGCCGACACGAATGGGCAGTTGGGAGGGATCCTTTCCGTAGGCGCCGCTGTAGAGTTTGTAGTCGGCCGGGTTCGCGCCGGCCGCTAGGACCTTGATTAAGACTTCTCGGGGACCTGGTACGGGTTCCGGCTCATCGAAGACCGATAGGACTTCTGGTCCGCCGTACGCACTTGCGACAACAACGGTGTTCATGAAGGTCTCAACCTGTGTCGGTTGCCGACTATTCCAGCCAGAATCCCGGCGTAGGGCGCTCGCAGAGCGTCTCCTCCCCGACGCGTATTTCGATGATGCGGAAGACGAGTTCGTCGGCTACGAAGCGTTGGAAGGTTTCAGTGATTCTCTGGATTCACGCTTCCCTGAGCAGAGTCACCCTCACCGCAGCTACCACTGTTGGAAATGCGATCCGGACCTCCTGGACCTTCGGGCCGCCTGAGCGTCCTGATTCCGCGACCGGAAACGACTTTGTGGTCCTCGACGAGAATGAAATCAGCTCACTCTATGCGTTCGTCGAACGGCCTGATGAGTAGTACCCCTGTATTCACTGGCAGTACGCCAGTTTCTCTCGACGGCGGGGGTCCCCAGTTGAAATTGTCGGCGTCGGGCTGCCCTCGGGCGTCTGACGCGAGAGGACGTCTGTAGGCAACTCCGACCTCCGATCGCGGCGCAGCTCGAGAATCCGTAGAGTAGGCACCGATGTCCATCGATCGGGCTCGGGAATGGAGGTCGGGTGGCTGACGCGACGATCCCCCTCGTGGATGCAGCTCTTGTTGAGGATGCCGAAAGGGAGCTCGACAGGGCGATCGATCTCCGCCGCCGTCTCCACGCCCATCCCGAACTGGGACTCGAATTACCCCGTACCCAGGAGACGGTGCTCGAGGAACTCGGTGATCTCCGCCTTGATGTGTCGGTCGGTAAGAGGACGACCTCGGTGACAGCCGTGCTAGTCGGGGCCAGGCCGGGTCCGACGACGTTGCTTCGAGGGGACATGGACGCATTGCCGATGCCCGAGGACACGGGCTTGGCTTTTGCCTCAAAGGTCGATGGTGTCATGCACGCCTGCGGGCACGACGCCCATGTGGCCATGCTTGCCGGCGCCGCTCGGTTGCTCGCGGCGCGTCGTGACCAGCTGGCGGGTCAAGTCGTCTTCATGTTTCAACCAGGAGAAGAGGGGTTCGCTGGCGCACGATTGATGCTGGAGGAGGGTCTTCTCGAGCGGGCCGCGCCTGTGGACCGGGCGTTCGCCATCCACATCACTCCGATCATCCCGACCGGGATGGTCGCCACAAGATCAGGAACATTGATGGCATCGGCCGATGCCTTCATCGCCACGATCATCGGCAGGGGCGGCCACGCTTCCATGCCGCATGATGCCGTCGATCCTGTACCGGTGGCGTGTGAGATCGTGACAGCTCTCCAGTCAATGACGACCCGCCGACTACCTGCGTTCGACCCCGCGGTGGTGACCGTGGCCAGCATCCGCGCTGGCACCACCAGCAACGTAATTCCCGAGCGCGCTGTTCTCGAGGGAACTGTACGCGCCGTATCGGAATCTTCCCGCGCAATCGCCCTTGAAGGTGTGCGCCGGGTGGTGGAACATGTCGCCGCCGCTCACCTCTGCTCTGGCGAGGTCGTCGCCACCCTCGAAGGGTACCCGGTAACGGTCAACGACTCCGCCGCCGCCGAGCGCTCTTTGCAAGTCGCCGAAGGTCTTTTCGGTCCCGAGAGGGCATTCCGAGTGCCGACACCGTTCATGGGGGCCGAGGATTGGTCTTTCGTGCTCCAGCAAGTGCCCGGATCCATGGCGTTCCTCGGAGCCGCACCGCCTGGCGTCGATCGGCCGGCGCCAAATCACTCCAACCGGATGGTCATAGACGAACCGGCCATGGCCACCGGAATCGCACTGTATGCAGCCATGGCTCTCGATTGACTCAGCGGGGGAACATCATCTTCGCTAGTCGATCGGGTTCCAAGGAAGAATGCCGGCCGAAGGCCGGCATTCTGTGGGGTGGCAGACGAGTCTGAGATTCATCGCCACGTCTAGCAGAGGGCGTCGTGAGCGCTACCGGTGCCACTCTTGTGAACACCCCGCAGTGGGGTATTCACAAAACCCAAAGGAGGGGACTCGCCACAATGACCTCGTCAGGGTCCATCATGGGATGTCGGCCGTCACGCTCGCAGGGCCCCCTGGGAACCACCGGGGGGTATGACGGGACCTGTCGAAGGTTCGGAATCGCTGGCTCCTCGAGCGATCGTTCGGGGTAACGATCCGAGGCCACCCGAAGAGATGACGACCTGGCAGGTTTGCGGATGACGCCCATCGGATGCGCGCCCCACTAGGGTGCACAGCTCAGCAGCGAGCGCCGTTACCTGTACAACCGATGGTTCCAAGGTGTCACCGGTCCCTTTCGTAGACTTCACCTCGTGACAGATAACCAACGGCGATCCACTGCGTTTGGCGAGTACGTGGAGCCGCTCGAACTGGCGGAGATCGGGTCGTTCGACCTGGATACCGATGTTCTTGTGGCCGGCTTTGGTGCGGCGGGGTCCTGCGCGGCGCATGCCGCCCGGGAGGGTGGCGCTGAGGTGCTGGTGGCCGAGCGAGCCTCAGGGGCGGGAGGCGCCGCGGCGTTGTCGGAGGGTATCGTGTATCTGGGCGGGGGCACACCGGTCCAGACCGCCTGCGGGTTCGAGGACTCGGTCGACAACATGGTTCGCTTCCTGCTGGCGGCGTGCGGACCCGAGCCCGATGTGGCCAAGGTCGTTGCTTACGCCGAAGCCAGCCTCGATCACTTCGGCTGGCTGGTAGCACGGGGTGTCGAGTACGACGCCCGTCTCGACGTCGAAACTCAGATGGCTCCCACCGGGACCGAGGGACTCGTCTGGTCCGGGGGCGAGGACGCATGGCCGTTCAACGAGATCGCCGTGCCCGCTCCCCGGGGCCACCTGGCCAAGACCAAACGCTCGACGGGGTGGCTGCTGATGAAGAAACTGGCCGAGGCGGCCGTCACGGCCGGGGCGGACGTCTCCTACGACACTCGGGTCGAACGCCTCATCGTCGATGACGGCCGCGTGGTCGGGGCCGTGGCCACCCGCTACGGAGAGCGGGTGGCTGTCAAGGCTCACCGTGGCGTCGTGCTCACCGCCGGCGGATTCATCTGGAATGACGAGATGCTGCGGCGCCACGCGCCGACCCTCCTCCTGGGGACCTGGAAGGTCGGGACCGAGGCCGATGACGGCCGGGGGATCGAGATGGCCCAGGCAGTCAGGGCCCGAGTCAAAAACATGCACGCCGGGGAGGTCTCACTGCCGATCATCCCGCCGCGGCAGCTGACCGAGGGGATCATCGTTGACGGCGCCGGCCAGCGCTTCATCAACGAGGACACCTACATGGGCCGGGTCGGCCAGGCCGCCCTCTACGAGCGCGACGCCACCTGCTTCCTCGTGATCGACGAGGCCGGCTACGAGCCCAACTGGATGGGTCTCGAGGTCTCCTGGGTCTGCGAAACGGTCAATGAGTTAGAGACCGAGATGGGCCTGCCGGTGGGCTCGCTCGAGGCGACCCTCGCGTTCTACAACCGCCACGCCGAGCTGGGCGCCGACCCGGTGTTCCACAAACGGGGCGAGCGCGTCCGGCCGCTCGTCCCGCCGCTCGGAGCCTTCGACCTGCGGCGGGGTTCCGCGCCGTACGCCCCATTCACGCTTGGCGGGCTCGAAACGACTGTCGCCGGCGAGGTCATGGACCTCTCCGGTGTTCCCATCCCAGGTTTGTTTGCGGCCGGGCGGTGTACCGCCGGGATCTGTTCCTTCGGCTACGCCTCGGGCCTCTCACTAGGCGACTCGACGCTCTTTGGTCGCTTCGCTGGAGCGGCGGCGGCCAACTCGGCGACAATCATCTAATTCGCGCTCAACGGTGGGGATGATTCGGTTTAAGTCTTGACAACGGAGCCATTAGTCCAGACATCCCCGCATAGGCAGGGAGTGCAGGGCTTGCCCCGTTCGGACACTTTGCCCAGGCGAAGTCATCGTGGCAGCAAGGTCATCTCTCGGTGGATGCAAGAAATAATCCACTCAGACCTTCGCAGCAACAACCCTTTCAGGAGCCCCCCTTTTCCGGCGCTCGTCGGTCCCCCGCGTCCCGAGGCTGGGTGCGCCCCAGCGACGCCGGGCCATTTCCTCGGCCCCATTCGGCGCGCGGCCGGGGGCGCATGGGGCCGTTCCACCCATCGGTGGTCCAACGCGACTGGGGTCGGCCAATTGTAAGGGCACGTAATGGGCAACGGACCTAAACGACAGAACTGCACAGAGACAGAACGGAGAAACGAATCGTGGGCATTATCAGCCTCGTCATCGTTGGACTGCTCATTGGTGGCCTGGGTCGGCTCATCTTGCGAGGCGCGAACCGCGTCGGCCTCGGCGACTCTGGCCGCCGGCGTGGCCGGTGCCATCCTCGGGGCGACCATTAGCGGATTTCTCGGCTTGGGCGTCATCAGTATCGTGCCCGAGCTGGCCATCTCAGTCGGACTTGTTATCTCCTGCGCGGGCGAGGCGGCCGCAACCGGGAGCTCACCCCCATGGCCGTAGTTAGCAACGGACGAGGAGCGCTGGGCCAGACTTCACGTCATCGGCACGGGCGCCCCCGATGACCGCGCCTTATGGAACAAAGAGAGACTGCTCAGTCACGTCGACTTTCGCGGTGGGGAAGGTTCCACTTGGAACGGGCGAGTTGAGTCACGTCGCGCGACAAGGATGCGCCTCTGACGTTGACGCCCAATGCGGAGAACACGCTGGGGCGTTGGTGGTGACGTGGCGCGACCGGACAGTGCTTAGACTGACCTCCACTCCGGCGTTCTCATTCCGCCGAATCAACTCGCCCGTCATCGAACCCCGGAAGGAGGATCGCTACCAGTCCATCAGCGTGAGCGCCGATCCACTTGGGATCACTCGGATCCCGGCCCGTGAGAAGACGAACTTCGGGGGCGTTCACATAGGGCAACGATGCCGCGCCGACGAGCACATAGTAGAGGATCTCGCTGTCGATAGGTGCAGCAACGCCGGCATGACGAAGCAACTGCCAAGCTGGCCGGATGCGCTCGAAGACGGGCTTTACATGGGTCTCCGTCATCCACACCAACCGGTCGCTGGCCGCCGTACCCTCATGCACCATGATCTGATTGAGCTCAGGGTGCTCGGCTGCGAATCCCACGAACCGACGTATCCCATCCGCAAACGCTGCAGCGACGGCCAACACATCAACCCCGGTTAGCTTCGTGGGTATCACGCCCTCCAACGCCTCCCCCAATAGCCCGAAGAGGTAGTCCACCGCGGCGGTCCACAGGGCCGCCTTCGACTCGAAGTGATAGTTGATCTGCGGCTGGTGCGCGTCGACCCGCCGCGCGATCGCACGCGTCGACGCACCGTCGAAGCCCTTGGCCCCGAACTCGACCAGGGCCGACTCCAGCAGGGCCCTCCGGATATCGGTCCTCGCCCGGCGGAGCCGGACCCTGTTCGGCGGTTGGGCCTTGCGTGGCATCGCCCCGGAGTGTAGCCTTATTATCATTCGATAATAGCGGCAGGAGGTGAGAGGTGTGAGTGGGGACTCGAACCTAGACAGAGATCGCTCATCTGTGAGTCTTTTGCCGCTGTCGAAGGATCCATTCCAGGCGCCGACGGATCGAGACATGCTGCCCTCTGAGCGGCGGCTGTTCGTTCGGACCCACCGGACCTGCGTATTCGGCTACGGCCGACGGTTGCATGGGCCGGCGATGTCGGTCGTCTACTACATCCCAGCGGACAACGACGACCTGTTCGTGGCAACGATGATCGAGCGGGCCAAGGCCAAAGCCGTCGCCAGAAACAGCAAGATCAGCCTCTGTATCCTCGACGAAACCTGGCCCTTTGCCTACTTGCAAGTCTATTGCGACGCTGTGATCGACGACGACGGTGAAACTCTGGTCGACGTGATGATGGCGGTGGCCGAACGCATGTCAGGTGAGCCGTTGGGACCAGAGCTGCGCCCCGTGGTAAAAGCTGTCGGAGAGGAGGAAGGCCGAGTGCTGGTGCGCTGCCGGCCCTACTCGACGTTCGTGACGCCGCCGAGACATCTCCACCGCAACGACCAAGAGGAGCCGCTGACCCACTGGGTCTCGGCGTCGATGCCGTGGGACGCCCCGGACGCCCCGGAGGACGTGTGACGTTCCGATTCGCCAACGTCGAAGGCCGCTCCGCACTCGTCGATTCCGACGGCCGCTGGTTCGACGGGTCGAGGGTAAGCCGCGGCGCCATAAGCGCCGATCCGATGGGCGCGTGGCTTCAGCTTGACGAACTGCACCGAGTGGCACGCGCGATCCCGGAAGCGGTGCCCGACGGGAGCATCGGCGACGCCGACGTTCGACCACCCATCCCCTCGCCTCGGAGCGTGTTCGCCGTCGGGCTCAACTATCGGTCGCATGCTCACGAGTCCAGGATGAAGTTGCCGGACGCGCCGCTCGTCTTCACGAAATTCCCGAGCTGTCTTGCCGGCCCCACCGACCCTGTAGTCCTCGGCGGAAGCACCGACGATTACGAAGCGGAGCTCGTGGCCGTGATCGGCCGCGGTGGTCGCGATATCAGGCGCGAGGATGCGTGGGGCCACGTCGGCGGGCTGACTGTCGGACAGGACATCTCCGACCGGGCCTTGCAGTTCGCGGCCGAGCCCGCCCATTTCGATCTGGGCAAGTCCCGGGACACCTACGGACCGATCGGCCCCGTCGTCGTCTCCACTGACTCTTTCGCCGACCCCGGTGACCTTCTGATCCTCTGTGACATAAACGGTGAGCGACGCCAAGAGGATCGCACCTCGAATCTGATCTTCGACATCCCGACTCTGATCAGCTACCTCTCCAGCATCCTGACCCTCAGCCCCGGAGACCTCATCTTCACCGGCACGNNGGCGCCGCAAGTCTCCGGTTCCTCGTCGACGGCGACCTGATCACCACCACAATCGAAGGCATTGGCACCCTGATGAACCGGTGCCGGGTGCCTAAGAGGGCACATCGAATGACCATCGACCACCCGCCTGCCCGGTCTAGCTGAGGAGGAAGTCGTGGCCCTGCACCGACTGGCGTCGATCACGATCGGCGTTCCTAACGTCGAAGAAACTTCTCGTTACTACGCCGAGTTCGGGCTGATCCGTGGTGGCGCCTGCTTTTCGACCAGCGATGGCGGCGAGCAACTTCGCATCGTCGAGAGCCCTACCCGGCGGCTGATCGAGTTGTGTGTCGGAGCCGACGACCCCGACGACTTGGACCGTGCTATCGACCGACTAACCGGACTCGGAATCACCAGCCAGCGCGACTCTGCCAGTGTCAGCGCAGTCGAGCCTCATAGTGGCACTCGGACTGTGATCAAAGTCCTCCCCCGGGTCCTACAGGATCCAGCCGCGATCGGGCCGTACAACGGACCCGGCCGTGCCGAACGAAAGAACCATCGTGCGCCAGCCGTCATGCGCGAAGAACCGATACGCCCTCGCAAACTGGGTCATGTCGTCATCGGCACTCCTGACGCCGAAGCCTCGCAGCGCTTCTTCGTCGACGGCGTCGGATTCAAGGTGAGCGACGAAGTCCGGGGTGTCGCCGCCTTCATGCGGTGCTCCTCCGACCATCACAACCTGCTGATCCAGCCTTCCCCGGTGGCGTTCCTGCATCACACATCCTGGCAGGTCGAAGATGTCGATGAAGTTGGCCGCGGAGCCATGCGAATGCTCGAAGGTCACCCCGAGCGTCACATCTGGGGGTTGGGCCGTCACTTCATCGGCTCTAACTTCTTCTGGTACCTGCGAGACCCAGCCGGCAATTTCTCCGAGTACTACTCCGACATGGACATCATCACCGACGATCAACTGTGGACACCGGGAACATGGGAACCGTCGCTACGAACCCTCTACGCGTGGGGGCCCGATGTGCCACCCTCCATGCTGGAGCCCGACGATCTAGCCAACCTGATGGCAGCTTCGCATCAAAGTTGACGAACCGACCTAGGCCGCCAGAGCGGATTCGACAGTAAATGACAGTTGCCGTGCCGTGGTCGTCCTTACTCGCCTATTGTGGCGCTGACGACGTTCGACTCTTTAGCTCGATAGACCCGGCCCGGAGCCACCGGCGGGAAGTACCGTCACCCGTGTCGCTGTCACCGTGCTTCCACTGAGAGTGCCGTGCACCGCTACCCTGCCACCGGTGGTGACTGCGCCCGACGAGGCGCTTGTCCCTCCGTTGTAGTAGGTGGTCGACAATTGCTCGTCCACTGTCACGGTCTGACCGGAGGCGCTGGTGACCGTGAAGCTGCCGTTGCTGACGCTGGCCACAGTTCCGAAAACCCCCGGATTGAGGCCGCCTCTGAACGACGTACCCGAGCCCGGAGCGAAACCACGGGAGGCTGCCGGGGTCGAGCTTCCCGATGCCAGGGCGACGGACAGTCCAATGACCCCGAGGGCGAGAAGACCCGCCACTGTCCAGGCCGCCATGGCCTTGCGCAGGATCCCGACGACGCCTCCATGCTCACTCCCCGAAGACCGTCCGGGTTCGGGCCATCCGACCCGACCGTATTCGGGCGGCGGTTCCTGTCCGGGCGGGGAACCGTAGTCAGGAGGCGGTGCAAAGTCGCCCGTTGAGGTCTGTCCCTCGGGTTGTCCGACGTCGGCCGGTTGGTCCGGCGTGACCGTTGGCGCCACAGGTGTCGTGGACTCCGGCTGCGGCGGGACGTCCACTGTGTCATCCGTGTTCTTCGTTGGGCTGGAAGATTCAATAGGGTTGTTCATAACGCCAGGGTGCCGTGCGTCTGTGTGAAGCAACTGTGTGAATCTTGTGAATCTACTTGGCAACGTTGATGCCGTCGCCGTGGATACCACGATCCTCGACGTCCTCGACGCCGGTCTACCTGCGGATCCCTAGCGGCGCGAGATCTTCGACCCCAACGTCCAGGCCTTGTTCGATCACGTAGTGGCCGCACGCCCACGGCTCCAGCACTCTCAGGAGGGCGAGGTCACGGCGGCCACTAAGGGAGCGGGCGTCGCCTGCGCTCCTTGTGCCCTATGGGAACCGACGTCGATGAGCTGGTCGAGGAACATCCGCAGCGTCGATAGCCGTCGCCGGACCGTGCCGAAGCGCTGATGTCGATGTCCCCTGGTTGGCCAACGAGTTGGCCCGAGGGGCAATCCCGAAATGACCTGCTCACGAGCGAACTGGTAGCGCTCGACGGCACCGCGGCGGGCGTTACTCTGGGGTTTGTGTTCTTCCCAGGTCTGTTGCTGTTCGTTGGCGCAGAGATCGCCTCGTTCGTGGTCGTGGCCGAACAGATCGGCTTCCTCTGGGCGTTGGGGATCCTGCTCGTCCTGAGCGCGCTCGGGCCTTTTGTCGTCCGGAGCGTCGGCGTCGGCGTGCTAGCCCACACCCAGCAGAGGTTGGCGCGAGGAGAGGTGCCCACCCGGGAATTGCTCGACGGCCTAGTCATCCTCATGGGCGGAGTGATGATTTGCGTGCCCGGATTCATTGGCGATGCCCTCGGTCTGATGCTCATGATTGGCCCGCTGCGCCGCCTCGTCATCCGAATGGTCGGCCACCGGCTGGCCCGGCCAATATCGACGATTCGTATCCGCAACAGGCACGTGACAGATACCCGATCCCGAGCCGAGGGCGATACCTCTTTTCCACCATCGGGGCTAACTGATCGGTCGCTTGGCCCCGGCGACGATAGTGGCCGCCGATAACCCGCCGGCCAAGCCGCTGCGGCGTGCCAAGCGGCGCCTGGGACATGGAGCGACTGGGTCGTGTCCTCATCGCTNNTCCGCCGATAGAACAAGACGCCCGTCTCGATGCGGTCAATCGTGCTCGACTAGCAAGGCGTTACCCTGCGGTCAGCGTGGGCCGCCCGCCATCCCCGAGACGACGGTGTCGACGACAACCTGAGCAAAGCGGTCGCTGAGGGGGAGGTGCGACTGTAGTAACCGGTGGTACGCCGACCCAAACAGAAGGTCGAGCGCGATATCCGGGTCGGCCCCCGGCGGGATCTCACCTCGATCGACACCGCGTTCGATCATGACCCGGTGCTGATCCCGCACAGGCCGGACAAACCGATCGCTCCAAACATCAGCGAGCGCAGGATCTCGTTGTACCTCCGCGATGAGCCCGACCAGTGTGCGCCCCGTCACGGTCCCGTTCACGGTCCGGATCCAGGCGCGAAGTGCGGCCAGGAGATCGCCCCGCAACGTGCCTGTGTCGGGGAGCGGCTGGCGGGCAAGAAACTGGGCCAGGAAGGCGTCGAAGGCCAGCATGCCCTTGGTTGGCCAGCGCCGATAGATCGTGGCTTTGCCCACGCCGGCCCGTAGGGCCACCTCCTCCATCGTGAGCGCCACAAATCCGCCCTCTTCGAGAAGCTGCGTGGTCGCTTCCAAGATGGCGCGCTCGGCACGCTGGCTGCGCGGTCGACCCCGAAGGGACACCGGGGGAATAGGGGATTCGCTCATTGGGTTGCATTCTACAGGAGTTACGTTACGATACGTATCGTTCCATAAAGACGGGAGATCGATGATGCCTGTGTCCCCTGCCCAAACCGAGCGGCTGACCCGCTTCCGCCCCGCCCGCCCTGCCTCAGGAGCGGCCGACGGTTCGGCCACCCNNTGGTCGTCCTCGACTTCAGCATTGTGAACGTCGCTCTGCCGTCGATGCGCGAAGCGTTGGGCTTCGGTGGGGACTCGGTGCAGTGGGTGGTGACGGCCTATGCCATCTCGTTCGGGGGGCTCTTGATGCTCGGGGGACGCCTGGCTGACATCCTCGGGCGGCGCCGGATGTTCGTCGCGGGGCTCACCATCTTCGCCGGGGCATCCCTCGCCGCTGGCCTCACCGGTGATGCCGGTTTCCTCGTGGCCGCTCGCGCCCTCCAGGGCGTCGGCGCAGCGCTTGTCGCACCTGCTTCGTTGTCGCTCATCACCNNACCGCAGCGGACGCGCGCCCTAGGCCTCTACGGCGCCACGGCGTCGATCGGCTTTGTCGCTGGCCAGGTCATCGGCGGAGTCCTCGTCCAGTACATGAGCTGGCGGTGGATTTTCCTGGTGAACGTTCCTATCGGAGTGGCGGCAGCNNCTGTCGCGCCTGTCCTGCTCGCCCATGACCGCTCCCGTGGCAAGCCCATCCACGTCGACGTGACCGGCGCGATCCTGGCGACGACCGCCGTGGCGGCCCTGGTGTTTGCCGTTTCTGGGGGCCCGGTTCTGGGGTGGGACCACACCCTCGTGCTCGGCGCGCTGGCGCTGGCGGTGGCCGCGTTGGTCGGCTTTGTCAGAGTCGAGCAAGTGCACCCCAACCCTCTGATCGATCTCCGCCTGTTGCAGCGGCCGAATCTCCGTGCGGCCGGGATCATCACCCTGCTCCTCGGGGTGTGGACCGCGGGGGAGCTAGTGGTGTTGTCGCTCTACCTCCAGCAGAGCTTGCACGACTCCCCGCTCGTCACCGGACTGGTCATCGCACCTCAGGGCGTGGTCGGCTTCGTCACCGGCATGTTCGGCGCGCGGCTGGCGCGGCGATTCGGGATGCGCTGGTTGCTCGTGTTGTCGACGGCGGCCACGGGTGCGGGGTTCTTAATCCTCATGCATCTCCCAGCAAGCGGGCGCTACAGCCCGTTTTTCACTGCGGTCGTTCTGGTGGGCTTCGGGACCGTCGGCACCGTCTTCGGGACGACGGTCCTGGCGGCGAGCGGAATGGCAGACTCCGACCAAGGCGTCGTCGGAGGAGTCGTGAACACCACCCGTCAGGTCGGCGCCGCCCTCGGTGTCGCTCTCCTTGTCGCTATCGCCGATGGCTCCCATGCCCGGGCTGGCATAAGCACGATCAACGGAGATCGTGCTGCCATGTTGGCAGCGGCCGCCATCGCCTTCACCGGTACCTTCGTTGCTTGGTTCTGGACGAGGCCCCAAAAGGCCGTACTGGTGGCCATCACAGAGGCCTCCAACCCTTCGTCCATCACAAAAGACATCCCCACACCCATCAGGAGGACAGCATGAAAACGATCACCTTAGGCAAGAGCGGGCTTACCGTGTCACGCATCGCATTCGGCACGTGGCAACTCGGAGGCGACTGGGGTCCAACGGACGAGGAGTCCGCCACGGCCGCCATTCGCCGGGCCGCGGACAGCGGCGTCACGTTCTTCGACACGGCCCAAGCTTACGGATTCGGTGCCTCGGAGCGGCTTTTGGCCGGGGCATTGCACGGGCGCCCACGGGAGGACCTCGTCATCGCCACCAAAGGGGGGCTGAGGCCGAGTGGCTCCGGTGTTGCTCGGGACGCGAGCGGCGAGTGGATCCGAAAAGGCGTCGACGAGAGCTTGCACGCCCTGGACACCGCCTATATCGACCTCTATCAGATCCANNCGCCATGTCGGCGTGTCCAATTTCGACGCTGACCAGATGGAGGCCTTGAGCGCCAACCTTCCGGTCGAAACGCTGCAGCCTCCATATCACCTGTTCCGGCGAGAGATCGAGGCCGACGTCCTTCCCTATGCGGCCGCCCACGACATTGGCGTCCTCGTATACGGACCGCTGGCGCACGGGCTCTTGGGCGGACACCTCGGCCCGGATACCCGCTTTGCCCCCGGCGACTGGAGGGCAACGAGTGATGTCTTCCACGGGGCTGCCTTCGAGCGGAATCTTCGGACAGTCGCCGATCTCCAGCGCTTCGCGCGTGAAGAGCTGGGAATCAGCCTCGGACAGCTGGCGATCGCATGGACATTGGCCAACCCGTCTGTGCACGTGGCCATCGTCGGCACCCGCAGTCCCGCCCATGTCGACGAGGCCGTCGCCGCTGCCGACATCGAGCTGAGTGAAGACGCTATGCGACGGATCGACGAGATCGTGCGCCACGCCACACCGATTGCCGGCCCGAGCCCCGAGACCGTCTGAAAGGAGCACCCATGAAGACACAGAATCCTGAGACAGCTGACGGGAGTCGCGACTGAAAGTGGGGGAGTGGCCCACAGCTTATGGAGGGGAGTCTCCACAGTTAGCTGATCCTGGCCAAGGATCAGGCTCTTGGCCGCCATGGTGGACGACCCTGGAACCTCCGAGAAGGAATGGTGGGAGGCTGTCGAAGGTCTGGATCCACCGGCGCTGCTCGATACTGCGCGGGCGTGCAGTTCGAGTTCATCCTGCTGGGACGATGTATCCGCAGGCATTCTTGGCCGGTCTGCTCACGGCTTACGGGAGCTTCGGAGCCGCGGATATTGGTCGCGACACCGCGCGCCCGCCGACAGCTGCCAGCGCCTTGCGCCGTCATC
>PKWD01000356.1 GCA_003131945.1 Acidimicrobiaceae bacterium | reverse complement strand
CTTACGGTGCGCCATACCCGCACATCCAGCGGTTGTTGGGGCTGTCCAACATCGCCATCGTGGCCTTTTGCCCCGAACACCTGGTCTTCGGTACCCCCAGGGAGACGCCCGATATCCACGGAGGGACCGGTTGGGACGTCCTCGACGGGAGGGCCAAGGTGCTGAGCGACTCGGGCCACGACTGGACCGAACCGATGGTTNNCCGACATCAGCGCTGCTTGCGGCTCACAAGTGATCTACCGCGGTGCCCGCTCCGAGGGGATGCACCAGGCTGGTCAGGGCGTGTGTGCTGCTTTGCTTATCCGGAACGGTTTCAAGGTGGTCAGCCACCGCGACCACCGAAGCCTCTGCCGTATTATGCGCAAGCTCGATCCCAACGTCGAAACCGACCCCACTGCTCGCGACCACCACGAGACCGACTGGTACGTCGATCACCTCGGGCCGCCAGCCGGTTATTCGTAGGACTCTGGTGGCGATCAAGCGTGCCCGATGGACAAACGTGCCTGACGTGTCTGGGCAGATTCGGCCGACGCCCTAATCTTCATCACAAGAGGATCGGTGTACGGGACTGTGAGAGCGTCACGACTGCCGCCGTGATCGCGAAAGTTGCCTGCTGCGGCAACAGCACATAGCTGGCAGCCGGGCAATCAAGTCCTCAGAAGGCCCAATGATTAGCCTCGAAATGCAATGGGTTGGAGGGTTGGGGCGAGTAGGGAGGGGACAGGGATCCTTAACGTGGAAATAATGTGGTCCGTTCGCTCATCGATCCGAGCAAGTCTCCATTGTGTATCCACGGCGTACAAGGTGTGGGCAGTCCCGAACTGAAGTAGCCCAAGTCCTTGCACGTCTCCAACGACAATCCTTTGCAGGGCTTCCAGCGTTCCAGGGTCAATCGGAACGATTGTAAACACACCGGAGTACACACCCTTGACATCGGTCTGTACCAAAACAAAAGCTCTGGAGCCATCCGAAGTGACAACAACATCGCCGACACCCCCTTGACCCAACTCGACATCGGACTCAATCCTTCCCGTCTTCGCGGATATCTTGAGCAACCAGGCACTCAAACTTTCCGATCCGTGCTGTAGGCCGATATAGGCGGATGTCCCATCCGGCGAAAACGCAACCGTCTGAGGTGACCACATTCCTTTGGTATGGCGGATCTGAAGGTCACCGATACTCACGGTCTTGGTGATGTTGCCGCTCACAAGATTGATCAATTGGTAGTTGGGCGATACACCTTCACTTGTGGCGATGGCCGTTCGGCCGTTGGGAGAGATTTCAAGATCGGTGTAATCAAACTGCGACCGAGAGATCGGCTTCAAGATCTGACCTGTCGAGAGGTCGATCGGAACAATGTCGTCACCCCATGCGTATGCCATCTTCCCGTCTGGAGCAATCGCCATACTTCCGAGCGGTTGAGAGTGATCAACGATTGTCCTGACAACCTTTTGCGTCGATAGATCCACTTCGTAAAGCGTGTTCGACCCACTAGCAACTTCAGGCGCCAGTGGCGACACGTACGCCATAGCTCCGTTGGGCGAGACCGCCACCACTCCGGGCGTGAAGGACAGCGGGATTGTGGCCACTGGCTCAAACCCTGGCTTTGCAGACGGATCGAGTACCAACAAAGAATTGTTGCCCTGATCGGCCACATACACCAGTCCCGATTTCGAGACGAACGCTGCCGTCGCTGTTCCCATATATCGCTGCGATCCAGGACCGGTAAGCTCAGGTCCCCTGGCGCCAGGCCGATTGACAATGACAATCGAGCAAAGTACGACAACCGCCACGATCACGGCTGTCGCAGATAGTCGCCGCTTCACCCTCTGCCTTTGACCTCGCCTTGCCCGATCGACGATCTCATGAAGGGGTGGAGGTGCGAACCCCATGTTGTCGATGTTCTGTTTCAGGTCGCGTAAGTCCGTCACTGTGTTTCGACTCCTTCATCTCGTTTGAGAGCGATTCCAAGGCGTGATCGAGCCATATTGAGCGTCTTGGCCACTCCACCATTGGATATGCCCATGGCTTTTGCGACTTCGGACTCTTGAAGATCGCCCACATACCGCAGCACGATGGCAGTTCGTTCACGAGGGGGGAGTTTCCGAACGATGTCCCACAGCTCGAAGCCGGTCTCTGCCGGAACCTCGATCGTTGCATGCAACTTCCGAAAGAGGAGCCGCTCCATCGCCCGGCGCCTGAGCCTGCGCCTTGCCATGTTGAGCGCAACCGTATAGATCCAGCCTCCTGGGCTGGCCATCGCTCCTACCCGTTCCCACTTCTCGTATGCCTTGGCAAATGCCTCGGCGGTCGCTTCCTCCGCTACATCTCGATTGCCACTTGCGAGTATCAGAGCTCCCAGGACCTTGGGATACTCGCGACGAAACCAGGGTTCGAAGGTCTCCGCTTTGATCCTTTCAATGCCGGCCCCGTCGCTCATGGCACCAGTACAAGTCACGAAGGCACAGTTTCCTTGATTTCGATCACGAATTGTTCAAATCCCGACAGGTGGCAGCCGGCAAACGACGAAGTCGACCGACGGCGGCCCCGGCAGAGATGGGGCACGAAATGGCCCGCAAAGCCGATGCACGCATCACTCCTCAAGTAGGGGTGCCCCAGTAACCCCGGTCTCATGACACGCCTTCGCGGTTCTACGGCCGTCATGCTGCCTCTCGCGAGCGGGTCCGCTCCCGACTTCCGGCCGGCGGGCTAACCCCGTAAGCGGAACCTTCACCGGCGCAACCTCAGGCGGCTTGATCTTGGGTTTGCCATACCGCAAGCCGATCCTCGACCGGAGCGCTCGTTTCCCTGCGTGTGGCTCGACGAGCATGGTCGATCCGGCATGGGAGACTGCCGTGGTGGCCTTCGACCCCTACGCACCCTACGGACCGGTCGCCGATGGTACGTGCCGAGTGGCGACGTGGAACGTATGGGGCCGCTACGGCGATTGGTTGACCCGCCTTGAGGGAATCACCGCTGAGCTGCGGATGTCCGCACCCGACGTCGTGTGTCTGGACGAGGCGTGGGAGACACCGGACGACTCGCAGGCCGACGAGGTCGGCTCGGCCCTCGGACTCGCGCACCGCATCAGCCTCTGCGACTTCGAGCTAGACGGCTGGCGCTCAGGGATCGGCATCTGCTCCCGCTGGCCCATCGGGCGTCACGAAAGCACGGCACTGCCGGGCGGCGGGGACGGCTTCGGCACGGCGGCACTCGCGGTGATCGACGGCCCGAGAGGTCCGGTGCAGGTCATCGCTGTCATGCTCGACTACCCGCTCTACGCCAGCGGCGTCCGCCAGCGCCAAGTTGGCGAGCTGCTGAGCTTTGTGAGCGAGACCACTTCGCGACGGCACCTCACGGTCATCTGCGGTGACTTCAACGCTGGCCCAGACGCCGACGAGATGCGGATGCTCACCGGCCACAGCGAGCCCCCGGTGCCGGGCATGGTCTTCTACGACGCCTGGGAAGTTGGCGGCGACGGCAGCCCCGGGGTCACCTGGTCCAACGACAACCCACTCGCCGCCGTGGGACTGATCCCGGACCGTCGCTTCGACTACATCCTCTCTGCCTGGCCACGGAAGGGTGGCATCGGTCACCCAACCGCCTGCGAGCGCCTNNGCCTCGGCGTGCGCCCAACAGGCGCCCCACAGCTGTCCGACCACTACTGAATCGTCGCCGATCTTCGCTATTGACGATCGTCATTCGGCAATCATCCTGTTCCACCGACGAGACCGACCGAATGTGCTAGTCACCGTTCGGCTTATGGGATCGTTCAGGCCCGTGGTCGACGAGCGACTCCGTGGTTCGGCCAAAGGGAGAATGCGTTCCTGCCTTGGATCTGACTATTCTTCGGGTGGTGCTCGAGGAGCGGATCGAGACGAATGGTATCCCCGCCAAGCTGTACCGCCCACCGGGCGCCGAGGGCCTCCTGCTACTGGGCCACGGGGGCGCCAAGAGCAAGGACAGTGACCGATTCGTAGGCCTCTCACGCCTCTACGCTGAGAGCACTGGGCTTGCGGTTGTTTGCATTGACGCCGTGGACCACGGTGAACGCAGGCCCGTCGTTGCTGGTGGTCCCCTGCACGCGGAGTGGCACTCCAACGCTATCGGCCCCATGGTTAGTGACTGGGTCGAGACCGCTAAGGCATTCTCATGGATCGGTCCTCCGGTTGCCTATGTTGGTTTCTCGATGGGAGCGATCTTTGGAGTCCCGACGGTGGGGTCGCTTGCATCCATCAAGGCTGCGGTATTTGTCGTGGGCGGTATCCCAGCCGGAGGGGGAATACAAGACCCTCCTCTTCGTCCCCTTCTCCTAAACGCTGCATCCAAGCTCGACCAGTCTCAAATCCTCATGGTCAACAAGACCCAGGACGAGATCTTTCCCGTCGCGGGTGTACACGAACTATTCGATGCCATCCCGGGTCCCAACAAGCGGCTGATGTTCTGGGAAGGCAAGCATGACGACTGGCCAACGGAGGCCATCGACTACACGGTCGCTTTCATCAACTCCCACGTCGGGAGACGGGCTCAATCGGGCAGTGTGGTCTGATCTGGTCCTCAGCCCAGCCTTCCTGTTCGGCAACGCAACACCCCGAGGCTTTTCGATTGACGATCCGCTTGCGGGCCCCGGATGCCCCGGAGCTAAGCGCCGGATCGCCGATTACGCGCTATCCCTTCGGAGGACGCTCAAGCCTGGCTGTGACGCGAGAAAGATTTGTCTGTGTGCGAAGACGGACTGCCCTTTCATCTCGTTTGGGTTTTGCAGCTAGCGATCTCCATATGGCGTCTGCGAGCTGTGGAGCACTCTGCTCAACGGGCACAGACGTCCGAGCATCGACCTGAAGACGCCCGAACTCGAGCAGCGGGCCCATGAAGAGCGCTCCGTACAGTTCTGGGGGAAACGTCCTAACGAGTCCCGAGCGAACGCCTGCCTGGAGCCATTCACCCATCTCCTTGGCGAAGCGGCGCGCCTCTTTAGCCAGCTGGGTCCGACCTGCTTTGGAGAGCTCGGACTCGTCCCACCGCAACATCAAGCGGGCAAGATCCCGATGCGCATCGATCCACGTGACGTGGAATTCGACGGCCGTTCGGACGGCGGCCCGAGGCGCCGAACGGGAGCCCAGTGCGCTAATGATGCCTCGGCGATATGCGGAGACGGCCTCGGTGTAGAGGCTCGCCACGATGTCGTCCTTACCCCCGATGTGGTGGTAGATGCTCCCGATACTGGCGCCGGACTCGGCTCGGATGTCTTCGATGGTCGTTGCCCGTACGCCGCGACGGGCAAAGCAGCGAAGGGCACCGGCGAGGATGTCATCACGACGGCGCCATCCTGCGGTAGTGGGTGTGCGGACCATGAGCGATCCTCTGGACGGGTAGGGAAATTGTCTTCTAGAATATGATTCTAATCTGGTGGGGGTCACGTTGGCGGGAGCCGAGCAGTTCACGGAAGTTGAATGGGTGAAGTTCCTCGGTGCGGTTCCGCTTGAGGTGGGCACCGGCGGGGTAATCATGGGACTCGACCCACGCCCTGTGCATCTCAACCACAATGAGACCGTCAATGCTGCCGTGCTGTTCGGCCTCGTGGAGGTCGCCGGAGCTGGTGCTCTCGTGGCCGGCATGCTCGAGGAGGCCGCCAGCAGCTACATCGTCGTGAAGCGGGCGAGCATCGAATACGACGCTCCGGCACGAGGAGAACTGAAAGCAACGGGCAGCTTGGCTCCCGAAATCTTCGGAGATGCCCTAGCAGCGGTGCGAGGAGGCGAACCTGTCGAGGTGCCTATCCCCGTCGAGGTGCGCGATTCTAAGGGACAGTTGGTCTGCCACGCCGAGGTCACGGTGATCGTCCGGCCACGACGCCCTTCCCGCCTCGGGGAGCCAGAAATCTCGGAACCGGAGCTCGAAACAGGAGGCGGGAGTTGATGGCTGTCTCTGGAGGATGCGCCACCCTCCCGGTGGCGAACTTCGATCGATCGATCCGCTTCTACACCGAGGCGCTCGGCCTGACGCTGGTCATACGATTCGGAGATGAGTGGGCCTGTCTCGACGCCGGAAACGGGATGCTCGTCGGACTCATACCGAGATCCGAGGGCGNNCTTGGGCTCTGCGCACTCGACGACTTCGAAGCCGCCGTGAATGCCCTGGGCCAGCAGGGTGTCGCCGTGGAGCGCCAGACTGAAGCTGGTGGATCGGTGTCATTGGCACATTTCTCAGACCCCGACGGGCATGCGCTGTACCTCACCAACTTCCCGGCCGATCCCACGGGTCGTTTCGCGGGCCAAGGATCGGACGAAGGGTACCGACCGTTTTTCGAGCATCTGGGACTGCGCTGGAACATGGTCGATGCCAGCCGGGTCAGTGTGGAGATCGACCTTCGTGACGACCTGCGGGGGCCGGCCGGCAGTCTTCAAGGAGGCGTCATCGCGACGTTGGTTGACGTGGCAGCTGCATCAACGGCGGCTTTGACCGGCACCTCGTTCGTGGCGACGACGGATATGACCATCCACTACCTGGCGCCCGGAAAGGTTGGGCCTGTGCGTGCGGTGGGTGAATTGCTTAGAAGTGGTGCCCGTGGTTTCACAGTCGAAGCTCGGGTCTACGACTCCGGCATGGATAACCGGCTGATGGCAGTGGCTCTCGCGGCCTTCGCCTCCCTTGATCCAGCGCGAAGTTAGAAGCGAAACGGTGCCCGAGGGACGCCTCAATGCACGGCTCGAGACTCGCCAACTCGACGGTCTCTCGCCGCCCACCTACGCTGGCGCCTAATCGCCCACAAGCCGAACGACCTACGGCGGCGCAAAGAGGCCCGGCAGACAACCGCGACCGTCACCGGGAGCGGATCCGGCTACGGGAATGCGGCGGGTCGTCGCCGGCCGGCCTGAAACGCTCCGTAACAGGTTCGGCTTACGGGGTACATGGGGCGATCTACACCGTTTGCTGGAGTGAGCAGGTGGCCCAGCACCGCACCGCATATCGATTCTCGAGCCGGTGATTGGTGGCAGCACCCTTGTGCAGGCCACCGGATGAACGCTATGGGACTGGTCGGTCCCCACATCCGTAGATTAGAGGCTTCTCGCAATCCGAATGGCGTGTCTCTCGCCCACGAAAGTTTCTGAAAGGGACACTAAAGGTTTCGATGCCGGTAGGACTTATTGGGGTCATGGACAGAAGAAACGACGATACCGATGGGTTCTGATCCCATATCGAGCCATGTTGGCTCGTCGTTTGAGGACTGGTACCGCAGCGAGTACCGGTCCATCGTGCACTCACTCGTACTCATAACGGGCAATGGCGACGTTGCGGTCGACGCTGCTTCCGAGGCGTGCGCCCGGGCCCTGGAGCGCTGGGAGCGTGTCTCAATGATGGCATCGCCATCNNCCATCGGGATGGGCCTACACCGTGGGCCTCAATGTTGCCCGACGGGCTCTACGACGGGCAAGAATGGAAGCCCTCCTCTTGCGACAGACGGCTGTTTCACCACCGGTCCGTGAGGACGCGCTGGAGTTGTGGGAGGCGGTGCGGCACCTACCCCACCAGCAGCGGGTCGCCGTTGTCCTGCACTATGTCGCCGATCTATCCCAGAGAGACGTCGCGTCGGTGATGGGCGTGGCGGAAGGAACCGTTGCGGCGACGTTGCATACGGCAAGGAAGCGTTTGGCCGACTCATTGGGCCAGACGGTCGAGGCGAGGGAGGCAGAACGTGAATGACCTCGAGAGGTCCCTCAAGGACTTGATCGACGATACTCGACTGCCCACTCCTCCCTCGATCGACGAGCTGCGCAAGCGGACCGAACGCCGCGGTTATCGGGTGCACCAACCACGCCGCCTATTGGTGGGGATCCTTACAGCCGTCGTCGTCATCTCTGGCGTGACCCTCGCTGTCGTCTATGGACCGCGCAGTTCACAACTCGCCCCGAAACCTGGCAGGCAATCGAATCTTGGCTCTCCTCCGACAAGGCCAGCGGGACTCCAACTCAATGTGCCGGGCCCACTGGCGATCGCCTCAAACGGCGATCTGCTCGTTTCAAATCAGGGAACAAACCAGATCCTCGAGCGTTTGCCCGATGGGACCTTGACCACCTTCGCTGGGAACGGACACGCTGGCGCCGACGGGGACGGAGGGCGGGCGACATCGGCCGAGTTGAACGCCCCGATCGGAATGGCCGTGGCGAGCGATGGAACTGTCTACATTGCCGATTCGCAGAACAACCGAATCCGCGTTGTCTCGCCGACAGGTCTCATCACGACATTCGCACAAGTCGCTGATCCCGTCGCTCTGGCTCTTGGGCCGCAGAACACGCTCTACATCGTCGACCAAGCTGGAGTGCAAACAGTCTCGTCCAACCGAGCTGTTGCTACCCTCCTTCCGCCGCCGACCTCGGTCAACGGCATCGTCGGTGATGTATCAGTCGAGGGCGAGGTGTTTGCCTTCGATCCGGACGCCATTACAGTGACACCGAGTGGTGACCTCTATCTCGCCAACTCTTCGCCCAAGGTCTTGCTCCGCTACTCGAGCGGAGTCATGAGCATGGTTGGAGGGATGTCGCTAGAGACGGCAGACACCTACGTCGCCCAAGACGGACTGGCCGTCGCTCCGGACGGGACAATCATTGTCGGGGACTATGGCGGGTTTGATCTCGACCAAGTGACAGGAACGTCGATTAGTCCGATTGACAAGTCTGGCCTGAACTCGATAGCGAAACTCATTGGCGGATTTCGACCCTCTGGCGTTGCCGTGGGATCGAATGGGGAGATTTATACGGACACCGATGGTCGTAGTGGGGCGACGAATCGAGAGACTCTTATCGCAATCGATCCGGATGGCAAAGCGCATCTCCTCGCCGATGACGGAGCGTTGTAGAAGCGAGATCATGGGGCAACGAAGCCAGTTTGCCAACGGTAGGGTCCGAGTCGTGGAGGCGATGTACCGGTAGCTTGCCGGAACGTGCCACAAGACGATCGGTCTATGGGCACGCGATCGGGCAGGAACGCCGTCGAGCGTCGCCGCTCACCGTTCCCGTTGCGGGACGGGCCGTTGACCCCCGTCGACCGACCTCGCAGAGACGCGGTAACCGTCGATCCGTCGGCGCACTCGGCCGCCAATCTCAATTTGCGGCACGACCACTCGGATGGAGCGATATGAACCGCTTGCTGGAGTGAGCAGGCGGCCCAGCGCCATGGAAGATATCGATCCCCGGCCGGTGTTGCGGGACACCCTTGGTGGGTGACGAATTCGGGATATACCAGATCCGCTGGGGACGGTGTGCGTACCTGGTCGCCACGTCATTCCCGTCGGCAGCGACGGCCGAGCCGATGTGGGTTCGTTCGAGGACCCGGGAACATCAGGGACTGTTGGATATCACGCTGACCGTTGATCGGTGCCCGATTGTCGTTCCCTCCAGACGTACATCAATGAAGCCGTGTTCGCGGCATCGATCCGCGAAGGCAGTGGCCTGTTCGTCGGTCCAGCCATGGCTTGCGTGACCTCGGGCCCCTCGTTGAGCCCTCCGCTCCATGGCGATCAGCCGACCACCGGGGAGGAGCACCCGGCGTACTTCTCGAAGGCCGGCGTCGATGTCCGACCAATGGTGCACGGTGGCGATCGACCACACGACCGAAGCAGAACCCTCAGGCAGGGGGACCGCCTCAGCAGCACCTTTGACATATCGCACTTTTGCCGAATGCCGGGTAAGGAGTCTGGCGACCCGCAACATGACGGGCGCCGGATCAACTCCGGTGACCATCGCATCCAGCCGGGCCGCGTAGCGGACCGCGACACCCGGGCCGCACCCAATGTCCACGACCGTGTCGCCGGGCTCCATGGCGCTGAGTCGTACGGCGAGCTGCGCGTCGCCCTTCCGACCGAAGATCATGCTGAGCGCGGCGACGATCCCGGCGACACCGGCAAAGCCGGGGTAGTCGGCGTGGTGATTGGGCAGTGCCGGCTGGTCGTCCACACCATCACTTTGACAGTTGAACCCGGCTTCAAGTCAAGTGGGTTGATGCCTGAGCCACTGTTTGCTATCGGAGAGGTCGCCAAGCGAGCCCACGTTGCCACGTCGGCGATCCGCTACTACGAACGCCTCGGCCTACTCGTCGCCGATGCCTGAACGTCCGGGCAACGTCGCTACCGGGTCGCGACCCTCAGAAGGCTTGTCTTCATAGGCATGCTCCAAGACGCGGGCCTCGCCCTAGATGACATCGCCGGAATCCTCGAAGCTGCGGACGCCAGCGAATGGAAGGCCATCGGCAGGCGACGACTCAAAGCCCTCGACGAGCAGATCGCCACATTGCAAATGGCCCGTGCCTACCTTTCTGGTGCGCTGCTCTGCCGCTACGACCACCCGGCAACGGACTGCAAGATCATGGGGGCCGAGATTGATCGCCGACTCGCAGAGGGCTGGGACAGCTCCGCCGTCTCCCTTCCCTTCACAGTCCCCTAAGTGTTGTTATACGAGTTGTCCACACGCCCCAAGGATTCGTTAGAGGCGCATGCAACTGTCGCGAGCGCGATCCCGCCGGGACGCCTGTGGCGAGGGTGGCACACCGCGACATCACAGGTGGACGAACACGTCCTCGCCCTCGACGTCGACGCTATATGTCGTCAGCGGCGCGGGCTTTCTGCCCAATGCGATGAGCCGGTGCGACCACCGTGGCATGTTCCGCCCTGCGAACCCCGACGCCCAGTCCCGGTTCTCGCCGGTACACAGGTCGAAGCGAGAGTTGTGCCAGGGACACTGCACCTCGCCGTCGGAGAACCGCATGCCGCCCGGTCCGGTGGTGAGTGAGAAACCCAGATGGGGGCAGCGGTTACGCGCGGCGTGCAGCGCTTCGCCCACCTGGCCGACAATGACTGTGGTGCCGCCCGCATCCAGGCTGTGCAGCCGTCCGTCTGCGAGCTCCGAGAGTGTGCCGACCCTGACGCGCGCCATGAGCTGTCTCCTTCTCCTCCCATCTTCCTACCACGGGGCGCCAGAAACCGCTGCGGGCAGCGGCCTATTGACCGCGAGGATGTCCAAGTATGTCGCAACGCGATCGGCTTGTGACGACGGTTAGGGTGTCGGCCGGACCTGCCGACAAGTCAGGTCCGTGGCCACCGAGCACGCTTGACCCCCACCGGAGTCCTACGAATAATCGGCTGGCGGCCCGAGGTGATCGACGTACCAGTCGGTCTCGTGGTGGTCGCGGGCAGTGGGGTCGGGCTCGACGCTGGGGTCGAGCTTGTGCATGACGCGACCGAGGCTTCGGTGATCCCGGTGGCTGACCACCTTGAATCCATGCCGGATCAGTAGGGCGGCGCACACGCCCTGACCGGCCTGGTGCGTTCCCTCGGAGCGGGCACCTCGGTAGATCACTTGTGAACCGCAAGCAGCGCTGATGTCGGTGAGCAGCGCTAGATGAACCTCATTGTGCTGGGCCAGGGTCAGCATGGCGTACGCGGCTTCAACCATCGGTTCGGTCCAGTCGCGGCCCGAGTCGCTCAGCACCTGCGCCTTTCCGTCGAGGACGTCCCAGCCGGTCCCTCCGTGGATGTCGGGCGTCTCCCTGGGGGTCCCGAAGGCGAGGTCTTCGGGACAGAAAGACACGATGCGAATGTTGGACAATCCCAACAACCGCTGAATATGCGGGTATGGCGCACCGTAAGAAGTGCCATCCACGCCGCAGGGCACGCCCAGCAAACAGGCGCTCGTCAGCAGCCGCATCGGGTCGTCTGCGGTGAAGTCTGGCCAGGCCCCGATCTCGGTTGGGGTCGGAAGGTGATCGACGCTTGCCACGCTCTCCATCTTGGCACTGACAGGCCGCAAGCCGATCCCCAGCGGACACCTGGCACCCGTCGGAGGAGCGTCCCCGAGGTGAGCACATTCCGTTCCCGTTACGGGATCCCCTGATTGCCGGTCCGAGAGCCTCCCATACCCCGGTATGCAACCATGGAGCGATGACCTCCACGGCGATGGGCCGCCCATTCCGTTTTGGAGTTTCGATCTGGGGAGCGGCAACGCGTAAGGAGTGGCGCAAGAAGTCCAAGCTGGCCGAATCGGCTGGGTTCGACACGCTTCTGACGGCCGACCATCTTGTCGATGGGATGCTTGCGCCACTGACATCCTTGGTCGTCGCTGCCGAGGCCACCAGCCGAATCCGAGTTGGCACCCTCGTGCTTAATAACGACTTCCGCCATCCCGTCGTGCTCGCCAGAGAAGCCGCGACGGTGGACCTCTTGACGGACGGGCGCTTGGAACTGGGTTTGGGAGCTGGCCACATGAAGTTCGAGTACGACGGAGCTGGCCTCTCCTACGATCCACCGGGCACGCGTGTGGCGCGCTTGGGGGAAGCGGCCGAGATCATCCGACTTCTCTGGGACGGAAGGAGGCTCGACTTCTCTGGTGATCATTACAAACTCGAAGGTGTGCGGTGCTTTCCCGTCCCAAGCCAGAAGCCGTTGCCACTGCTCATTGGGGGAAACGGACGTCGCGTACTGACCACGGCAGCTCGATGTGCCGATATTGTGAGCTTCACAGGCTTTAGCCAGGTCGAAGGCACGCGGGATGTGAACCCAGATCATTTCACGCGTGACGGGCTCGAGACGCAGATTGGATGGGTGCGCACTGCGGCCGGCGACCGATTCGATCATCTTGAATTGAGCACGTTGGTGCAGGGCGTCACGCTCACCGACGACCGTCGGCTGACCGCACAAGCCCTCCAGCCACTGTTGCCTTCACTGAGCGTTGACGACATCCTGGCTTCACCGTACGGACTGATCGGCACTGCGGATGAAATCGCCGACCAGCTCCGCCAGCAACGCGATCAACTCGGCGTCTCCTACATAACCGTGTTCGAGAAGGACGTCGATGCGATGTCGAGCGTGATCGACCTACTGAAGGAATAGCAGTTCGAGGTCACCGCAGCCGAGTGTCGATCCCTGATTGGCATTCGAAACACATCATGGATCGGTCTCTTGGTCGCCGTGCGGGCCGACGGCGCTAGGCGACTTCGTTGGGACCTTCGAACCAGACCGGGACGCCGTTGGGGGAAGTCACCTTGGCTATGCGTGCGCGATGCGTGGTGCCGCCCTCCTCGACGACGACCTCACACGGCAGTTCGGCGGCGGCGCATACCGATGTAATCTCGTCGACGTTGTCGACGGTGAGCTGCCACCGAACTCCATCGTAGGCCGCGGTCGCCAACAGCTCCTTGTTCCTGGACAGTCCGAAGCAGACAGACCCACACTCCACGGCAAGGAACCCCGGGAACTCATCGCCCTCGTACACGGTCTTGAACCCGAAGCGACCGAAGAAGTCCCGCTCGGCGTAGGGGTCAGCCACATACAAGATCGGGTGGAATGCACGAACGGCCATTGCGCGATCCTTGCACAGGGACGCCTGGGCGGTCTGGCATCGAGAAGGATTGCCGGACCCAGATGGCGAACCGTGTCCGGAGCGCCGAAAGTCGGCCCACCTCAATCCGGGAGAGCGTCCCGTAGGACCCGCCCGGAGAAGGTTCCCGGATAGAGACCGGGGGACGGCATGCGGGACATACTGGGCTCGGTTCGGACGCGGTTCATCCGCCGACCCGGGTGCCCCAGAATGGTCAGCTATTTCGCCGTCGCGCTGATTCCCTGACCGCCGGCTTTGGGCCGCGTCGCAGCACCTCCGCAGCGGCGGGACAGCATCGGATCGGATCGATCGGTAACACCGCCCAGCTTTGGATGCTGGCACCCGATCGAACCGTTCGAACATGCCGACTCCCGCTCGGGGAGTACAAGGGCGCCGTCTACGACCAGGCCGATCTCTGGTATCGCTCCGAGACGGTGAACCCGGTGGCGCGAGACGAAAGTATTTTGGCGGTCTGTACCCAGCCTGTACCCAGAGATACGGCACCGAGTGACCGCTGGTGGCATCCGGTGACACAGGATGGTGTATGAATAGTTGCAGGTCAGACGACGAAGACGCTGGTTAGAGTGGCCCTGCTCTCGAGTGAGGCCACAGATTCCTAAACCGTGCGTCGCAGGTTCGAGTCCTGTACGGCCCACCATGTGATGTGTCAGAATTTCTG